>DASWNS010000098.1:0-2632 GCA_036399115.1 Pyrinomonadaceae bacterium
CCCCGCGCCTTGCTATACTGCCCCTTCTTTTTACAGGCAAGCCATTACCATATCTGCGGGCGTCAGTTGATTTTACCGGCTGGCTAAGTCTGTCCGGGACAACTCGACGAGTGGCCGAAGCGTGGCCGCCTGCCGTTCTTCAACAAAATGAGGGAGCGAAAACTTTGAGCGTACTGGTTGATAAAAACACGCGCCTTGTCGTGCAGGGCATCACGGGCAAAGAAGGCAGTTTTCACACGAAGCAGATGGTGGAGTACGGCACGAACGTCGTCGGCGGCGTGACGCCGGGGAAGGGCGGGACGACGCACGAGGGCATCCCCGTCTTCAACACCGTCGAGGAAGCGGTCAGAGAGGCGGGCGCAAACGTCTCGATCATCTACGTGCCGCCGCCGTTTGCCGCCGACGCGATCATCGAAGCCGCCGCTGCCGGAATGCCGCTCGTCGTCTGCATCACCGAAGGCATCCCGGCCATTGACATGGTCGGCGTGAAGCGTTTCATAGAAGGCACGGGGACGCGGCTCATCGGGCCGAATTGTCCCGGCATCATCTCGCCCGGCAAATGCAAGATCGGCATCATGCCCGGCCACATCCACCGTGAAGGAAACATCGGCGTCGTCTCGCGTTCGGGGACGTTAACGTATGAAGCGGTCGGGCAGTTGACCGCGCTCGGACTCGGCCAGTCAACCGCCATCGGCATCGGCGGCGACCCCATCATCGGCACGACGCACACGGACGCGCTCGCGCTCTTCGAGGCCGACCCCGAAACCGAAGGCATCGTCATGATCGGCGAGATCGGCGGGACGGCGGAAGAGGAAGCCGCCGCCTACGCGAAAGCGCACGTGACTAAACCCATCGTCGCCTTCATCGCCGGGCAGACCGCCCCGCCGGGACGCCGCATGGGACACGCGGGCGCGATCATCGCGGGCGGCAAAGGCACTGCCGCCGAGAAGATGTCCGCGCTCGAAGCCGCGGGCATCCGCGTCGTGCGCTCGCCCGCAGACATCGGCACGGCCATGCGCGACGCGCTCGGCGCGAGCGCGTCTGCGTAAGACGCGGCGAAACTTCTGTCAGAATTACATCTTGCGGAGTCTCTGGAAATGAAGCGTTACGGACTGCGGCTCGTAATATTAGTTGCTCTCGCCGCGCAGGCGTCTGGCGTGGGGATGCCGTTTGCCGGGGCGCAGCAGAATTGGGAGAAAGCTCCTTTCCAGAATTGGGGCGCAGCCGACGTGAAGGCCGTGCTCGAAAAGTCGCCTTGGAGTCGCGTCATCGAGCAGAACACGGTGATTGCTCCGTCACTTCTCGGCGTGAACGCTCCGAAAATGGAGGAGAAGACGATCATCCTGTTACGCTCGGCTCTGCCTGTCCGTCAGGCTTTGCTGCGCGAGAGGCAGTTGGCTAGCAAGTATGAGAGCATGAACGCGGCGGATCGCGCGGCCTTCGACGCGAAGAATAAAGCACTGTTGGACTGTCCGGCCTGCGCCAGGTATTACGTGATCTCGATTAAGTGCAACTATGCGTGCTACGGCGGGAGCTTTGTAGAAGATCACAAGAAATCTTTCTACCTGTTGAATGACAAGGGCGAGCGACGGGAGTTGGCGGGCGCAACGCCGCTCCCGGACAAACAAGAGGGCGCGCTCTTCTTCTTCCCGCGCTTGAACGACAAGGGCGAACCGCTGCTCACGCCCGCGAGCAAGGAATTGACTTTCCACTCCCTGATCCGCCCCGTAGTGAACGCGGATTCGCTAAGCCAGAAATATAGATTCGACGTGACGAAAATGGTGCGCGGCGGCGAGGTGGTGTTCTAACACGCGCGGCGGCGGGTGCGCCCTCAATTAAGTTCGACTGAAATCTTCTTCGCAAGAGGTGTCAATGTCAGAGCAAATCGGAAATCTTACTTTCGGAATCATCAAGCCCGATGCGGTGCGCAACGGGAAGACGGGCAGCATCATCCAACGGATCACCGATAGCGGTTTCAAACTGCGCGGGATGAAGTTGATCCACCTGACACGCAAGGAGGCGGAAGGCTTTTACGCAGTCCACCGCGAGCGTCCGTTCTTCGGCGAGTTGACGGAGTTCATGTCGAGCGCGCCGTGCGTCGTCTTAGCGTTGGAGAAAGCGGGCGCGGTCAAAGCCTGGCGCGACCTGATGGGCGCGACCGACCCGGCCAAGGCCGACGAGGGCACGCTCCGCAAAGAGTTTGCCACGTCCATCGGCGAGAACGCCGTCCACGGCTCCGACTCCGAGGAGAACGCGCGCATCGAGATCAGCTACTTCTTCAGTCAACTGGAATTGATCTAAAGCAGAATTCAGGAGTCAGAATACAGAAGTCAGAATGTAGATCATTTGCGCCCGGAACCGCGTTGATTCCGACTCCTGAATTCTGACTCCTGTTTTCTCCGAGAGGTTTACATGTCCATCATCAGCGACGTTATCGAAAACACGAAGGCGATCATCAAGGGGATGAGCGTGACCTTCTCTTACATCCCGAAAGAGAAGTGGACGGTGCAATATCCGGATGAGCCGGTGACGATGCAGCCGCGCTATCGCGGCCAACACCTGCTGCACGTAGATGAACTCGGGCGCGAAAAGTGCGTCGCCTGTTTCCTGTGCGCGGCGGCCTGCCCGTCCG
>DASWNS010000099.1:0-4391 GCA_036399115.1 Pyrinomonadaceae bacterium
CACGACCACGCGCCCGCCGCCAGCCTTGCTGCACGCTTCAATGGCTTTGCGGATCGCCTCCGTGCTCTCGCTCTTCCCGTCTGCGACGGCTCCGAACTTCGTGATCACGAAATCGCGTTTCGCAAAGCGCGGCGGCTTGATCCTCTTTAGAATCTGCGGCACCTGCGCCCACGCGTCCGCCCCGCCCTTCAATGTTTGATTCGAGACGCTCCCGGAGGCGTCGCGTGCGTAGAGCGAGGGCGCGACGAAAGCAGCCGCTCCGCCTATGATCAAGTGTTTGAGAAACTCGCGTCGGTCTGTCATATCTCACCTATGATTGATTCGGAGACTCGCAAAGCGACGGGCAGCACGCGCCTCGCGCGCAGCCTCTTTGCACTACATTAGATTAGGGACACTATTAGTGACGCCATTAGGGACGCCACTTCTTGCGCCACGCCGGGTAATCTTTCTCAAGCAGTTCGGCAGGCTCTTCGACGTACCAGCCGTAGCCGTTTCGACGTTCCTCGTCAATCTCGTTGACGTTGTAGCGGACTATGCCGTCGCGTCCCGCGAAGACGGGACGGTTGGTGCCAATCTCGTAGAAGCGCGCCCAGATGGGAGGAGCCTTCGGGTCGGCGACCGCTTCGCGCGCGTAGCCGCCGGGCTTCGATGCGTCGCGCCGCTCAACCCAGCGCAGGCCGCAGACTCCAGACGTTTTGAACCACGCGACAGCCGACTCGACGGCTTCGACGATGCGCGCGTCGGGGTTTTCGATCCCCAGCAGGAAGCGTACGACGCCGACGCTCTCCCCTGCGCTCAAAGAAGCGGGTTCGAACTTGCGTGCAGGGGCGGGCGCGAGCGTCACCTCGTCGTGCTGCGCTCCCCAGATGGTGCGCTTGCCGCCGATGACAACCTGCGTCTTGAGGATCAACTCGATCCCTTTTGCCACCGCCTTCTCGGCGCGCAGTCGCCGGTCTTCATCCACGAAGCGATAGGCCGAACGCTTCCGCGCCACGTCGCGCAGCAGCCTCAAGACGTTGACCATCGCGCTGTCGTTGAAGGTGACGTGCGAGTAGTAGCCTTTGCGGAGCGGGTAGTATTGCGGCCAGCCGCCGTTCTCGTATTGGGCTTTGAGCAGGTAATCGAAACCGCGTAGAAATGCTTCCCGGTGCCGCTCCATTTTGCGTGCGGTGTAGACGCGCGCGAGGTAGATGAGTTGTGTATAGGTCGCGCCGTTGTCTATGTTCGAGCCGGTTTCCGCTTTGAGCTTGGCGAGTTCGGCGCGCTCCGGCTCTGTCAGCACGCGCGCCATGTCTATGTTCTTCGACCAGCCGCCTTCGTCGTGCTGGTAGAGGAGAACGTTGTCGGCGACGCGCACCGCCTCGTCGCTCGCGTACCACTCCGCGCTTTGCTTGAGGGCGTCACGCCAGTTGATGGTTTGCGCCGCCGGGGTCGGCTTCTGCGTCGAGGCAGCCCCGTCGGCCTTCTGCGCCGGGACGGCGAACGCCGCTGCCGATAAACAACAGACGAGAACCGCCGCCCTCACTGTAAATCGTTTCTTCATTCCGCCTCTAGCGAGTTGAGACTGTCTGCTCCGAACGAATCGAAGATGCGGCGTGAGCCGCCCGGGCTGCTTGCACGGAGCGGCTCACGTCTCTGTTAGTGGCCGGAAACTTAATCCGTCCACGTCAAGGGGTTTTAGAAAGTGAACTTCAAGCCGAGTTGGATGTCGCGCGGCAGGTTACGCTGGTTGTTCACCCGACCGAAGTTCGCGTTGGTTTCGCCGTCGGCGAGGTTGATGCCGCCGAAGTAGACATAGTTTAGAGCGTTCAACGCCTCGGCGCGGAACTGCAAGCGCATCCTCTCGTTGAAGTTGAAATTCTTGGACAACGACATGTTGACGCTCTTGAACGGCTGGTTGCGCAGCTTGGGCAGCGTCGAGGGCACGTTGCGCAGGCCGGTCGAGGGTAGTTCGACCCAGCCCGCCGTGTCGAACGCAGGGATGTCTACGCCGTAGCGGCGACCCTGCTCGTTGTACTGGCCGACGCGGCTCGACAGCGCGTTGATGTTGCCCGCGTAGTAGAAGTTGTCGCCGAACAGAAGCGGCTCGCCGCTCTGCCACTCGTAGGTGCCGTTGAGCTGCCATCCGCCGATGAAGGCGTTGACGATGCGGTTCATGTCATGACCGAACCTGCGGCCACGACCGAAGGGCAGTTCGTAGACGCCCGCGAACGTAAAGCGGTGCGGGCGGTCGTCGGTCGAGAAGCGTTCTTCCAACTCCGTGTCGGAGGCGTTCAGGTAGGTGATCTTCTCTTTCAGACGCGAGTAGGTGTAGCTCGTCGTGAGCGAGAAGCTGCGCGAGAAACGCTTCTGGCCTTGAAGCTGGAGCGAGGTGTAGCGGTTGGTGCCGTTGTACTCCTGAATCCAGATGTCGCCGAACTGCGGGTACGGCCTCACCAGTTGCAGCAGGTCTACCGTCGCGCCGGTGTTGAAAGAGGCGTCCGAGAGGAAGAGGTTGTTGTTGAGCAGGTTCCTGAAAGGGTTGTTCGGGTCGTTGCCGGTCAGGAAAGTGTTGGCCGTCTCCGCGCTTGTCGGGTCGGTGCCGAGCAGCCCGGCGGGCACGAAGTTGATGTTGCGGTTGACCGCCAGATCGTAACCCCACGAAGAGACGAAGTTGGCCTCGACGATGAACTGGCCGGGCAACTCGCGCTGCATGCCGATGATCAGGCGTGCGAACTTCGCGTTCTTGCGCTCCGTCGGGAGGATGGGCGCATCGGACGCGCCGAGCGTCTGCGCAAAGTTGGTCAGCAGTCCGAGGCTCGTGCCCGCCGAGGGGCGGAGGCCGCTCGGAAACGGGTTGTCGAGCGAGGCGATGAAGGTGCGACCGCTGTTGGTCGAGGGCACGAAGGGCGTGAAGCCAGAGAAGCCCGGCTGAATGGTCAGCGAGTTGTTGGCGATGTCGGAGAGCGTGCTCGGGATGCGGAAGGCGGACGTGAAGATGCCGAAGCCGCCGCGCAGCACGGTCTTGTCGTTGAGTTGGTAAGCTGCGCCGATGCGCGGCTGCAAGTTCGAACGGTCGGCGTCCCACGCCGCGCGATCGTTATCGTTGGCATAGGTGAACCCGCCGCGCACTGCGAACTGGTCGGGCGTCAGCCCGGAGCCAGCGAAGCGTGCCTGATTGGCGTTGTAGATGGTGGTGAAAGCGGCACGCGCGGCTGCGTCGATAGGACTCGGAGAGGTCAGGTCGAAGCCGCGTGAGAGACGGTTGAAGCGTTCCGTGATGCCGAGTTCCAGATCGTAACGCATGCCGAGGTTCAATGTGAGCTTCGGCGTCACGCGCCAGTCGTCCTGCACGAATAAGCCGTGATAGATGGACTGCACGTTGTAGTTGACGGAGTTCTCGATGCGGCTGTTGCTGCCGGAGACGGGCAGGCCGAGGAGGAACGCGGCCAGGTCGCGCCCGTAAAGGTTGCGGTTCCGTTCGTGGTTGGTCGCGTTGCTGCTGTTGGTCGTGGTCGTGGTCGTGATGGTCGTGAACGTGCCGTCGAAGGTGAAGCGGCCACCCTGATAACCGTTGCCGCTGAAGTTCTCGCGCAGCACGCGGCCATCGTAACCGAACCTCGCGGTGTGGTTGCCGAAAATCGCGGTCAGCGTGGGCTGGAGCGACGCCACGTAGAGCGGGCGGACGAAGCCCTCGTTGAAGTCGGCACGCTCCGCGCCGAGTGTGGAGCGGATCGGCCTCACCTGATCGTAAGTGCGGATGTCGAAACGCGGGAGATACTGGTAGCCGCGCATGGCGGCCAGAGCCTCGGCGGTGAAGCCGAGTTCAGCCGGGTCGAACGTCCCGGAAGGCCGACGCTCCTGCACGAAGCGCGTCATGTTGCCGCGCACGTCGAGCACCATCGAAGGCGAGAGCGTGGCGGTATAGCCGAGGACGGCTCCGTCGTTGGTGCGAAACTCCACGCCTCTCGTGACGGGGAAGCCGTTCACCTCGGTCTGCGCCCAATCGCGACGATCTTCCGGGTTGAAGCTGTGATAGTAGTTGAAGAAGAGCCTGTGGTTCGAGTTGAGATTATGGTCAACGCGCGTTACCCACGAGCGATAGTTCTGGAAGCGCAGCGTCGGCGAGAAGAAGTTGTTCTGGAGTCCTTCACGGTTCGGCAGCGGGTACATGTTCAGGTAGTTGACGGCGACCGGATCGAGCAGTGCGGTCGGGATGATGTTTCCGGCGAAGGGCGTGCGGTTGGCCGTGCCCGTCGCGCCGATGCTGAACGGGTTGTAGATCAGCACGCGTCCGTTCGGCGAAGCCGTCGGGCTGAGGAACTCCGAGAGGTCGCCGGTGCGCATGCGCGCGGTCGGCACCGTGTAGAGTTGCGGCTCGGCGGTAGTCTCCTTCAAACGCTCGTAGGCGA
>DASWNS010000100.1:0-1584 GCA_036399115.1 Pyrinomonadaceae bacterium
TGTGTTTTGTCTCGCCGCGCCCGTCCGCTACAATAACGACATCATTTTTCATTCCAGGAGAGAACTCTCGCGATGGCACACATCAAGATGTATACGACTACATGGTGCTCCGATTGCCGCCATGCCAAACGTTTCCTGAACGAGAGCGGCATCGCTTACGAGGAGATCAACATCGAAGAGCATGACGGGGCGGCGGAACTCGTGATGCGGCTTAACGAAGGCAAGCGCAAAGTTCCGACTTTTGAAGTTGATGGGCGCGCGTTTAACCTCTCGCCCTACGACGAACGAAAACTACGCGCGGAACTCGGCCTCTAGCCGAAACGGCGGGAACCGCAAGGGATGGGCGACAGCGATGGATGAAACGAACACGAAGCGAAACGGAACCGGGCGACAACTGACGCGCAAGGTGGCGCGCGCCGGGGGCTTGCGCCTGGTGCGTCGGCTCATCAAGCCGATCCCCATCATCGGCACTGCCGTCGCGCTCGGCTTCGCCGGACACGAGATCAGAAAGAAGGGCTGGCGCAACGGCCTCATCCACGTCGGCCTCGATATCACACCCGTCGTCGGCACAGTTAAAGACGTGATCGAAATTTTCACGGGCGATCTGATTCCCGACAAGGAAAACGTCAAACGCTAGCTCTTGAGGCGAGGTTAATCAGGTAAGTTCTTGAAGCCGCGACGCGCCGCGAGATGCGCGATGATCCCGCCGACGAACACACTCGCTTCTCAAACTATCAGTCAGTTGAACGCGCCACCTGCGACGAGAAGAATAGTTCGCTGCATGTCGATCTCTCCCTGTGCCGCACGCGCGCTGTCAGACCAAACTCATCTCAGTTAAAGAGAGTTCATTGTTCCTTCGCCATGACGGGCGGGCGCGCCTTGAAGGGCTGCGCTCGCTCGTAGGCTTCGGCAAGGCGGAAGAGCGTCGGTTCGCTCCAGTGCGCCCCGAGCAGTTGCATGCCGATGGGCAGACCTGAGCTTGAGAGGCCGCAGGGGATGGAGAGGCCGGGGATGCCCGCGAGGTTGGCCGTCACGGTGTAGATGTCGTTCAAGTACATCGCGAGCGGGTCGTCGGTCTTTTCGCCGAGCAGGAAGGCTGTGGTCGGCGAAGTCGGCGTGATGATGGCGTCGCAACGCTCGAAGGCGCGTGCGAAGTCTTGTTTGAGGAGCGTGCGTACCTTTTGCGCCTTGAGATAGTAGGCATCGTAATAGCCGGACGAGAGCACATACGTGCCGAGCATGATGCGGCGTTTGACCTCCGCGCCGAAACCTTCCTCGCGCGTGCGTCGATACATCTCGCGGAGCGTGGGCGTCTCTTCGGCGCGAAAGCCGTAGCGCACGCCGTCGTAGCGCGCGAGGTTGGAAGAGGCTTCGGCGGTGGCGATGATGTAGTAGACCGCGATGGCGTATTTCGCGTAGGGCAGTTCGATGTCAACCACCTCCGCGCCGAGCGTGCGATAAGTCTCAATCGCCGCCTCCACGCTCGCGCGCACGTCCGGGTTTAAGCCCTCGCCGAACAACTCGCGCGGCACGCCGATCCGCGCGCCGCGCACGTCGCCCGTCAACTCCGAGACGTAATCGGGC
>DASWNS010000101.1:0-10144 GCA_036399115.1 Pyrinomonadaceae bacterium
CGCTGAGTCGTATACACAGGGCGACGCGCGGCGACGCGCGGAGTTGCTGGCGTGGGCGGATGAAGTCGCGCGCCGTCCCCCGACCGGCACGATCAATTGTCTCGCGCTCGACGCCGCAAGCGACATCAGCGGCGTGACGACGACGAGCGGGCTGGCCTGGAAAATTCCGGGGCGCGTCGGCGATTCGCCGCTCATCGGCTGCGGCCTCTACGTGGACAACGACACGGGCGCGGCGGGTTCGACCGGGCGCGGCGAAGAAGTGATCTATATTAACGGCGCACGCAGCGTCGTCGAATTCATGCGGCGCGGCGCGTCGCCCGAACAAGCCTGCCTCGACGCGCTGAAATTGATCGCCGCGCGTTACGGCAACGACCTCGAAAAATTGAAAGATATAGACGTGAACTTTTACGCCCTGAACAAGCGGGGCGAGTTTGCGGGCGCGGCCATCTGGAACGGCACGCGAAATAGTCGCGGGGAACTGCGGCGGCGGCAATTCGCCGCGCACGACGGGCGGGAAGGGCGTCTCTTCGAGAGCGCGTATCTGTTTGAGCGGCGGGCTTGAAGTCGGCTATACACGTCCGCGTGTCTGCCCGGAGCGTGTGCGAGCGGACAAAAAAGCCAAGAAAAAGCTGAGAATTTAGCTAAATGTTTATTGACAGCAAACGGGGATTGATGTAAAAAGGCTAGGTCAAAGCAGCCCACAGAGGCTCGCTGACCTGCTTTCTTAACGAATGCTACAGGGACGCAATTGAATTTCAGGCGGGTTTAGCGAGGAAATATCAGAATCCGTCTTCTGCGAAGTTCTCTCTAAGGACTCGCGGCGCGCTCTCTACAAACACTGGTTCAGTCTACTTGGGAGGAGAATAATGATTAGCAGAAATTGGAGCCGTATGGCTATTTCGCTCTGCCTGACAGTTGCCATTTTGAGCACGTTCTCAATGGTTGCTCTGGCGGCGCAAGCACAGTCGGCCTCGGGCGAACTGTCAGTCGTCGGCGAAGTTTCCGTAAACGGAACGAACGCGATCTCCGGTGCGACAGTTTTTTCGGACAGCACCGTCACCACCGCCAAAGGTTCGAGCGCAGTCGTGAGTTTAGGTAAACTCGGACGCGTCGAAGTCTTGCCGGAATCCAGCATTAAACTCAGCTTTACAGACAACAGCGTCACGGGCACGCTTGAGGCCGGGCGCGTGCGCTATTCGACCTCTGCGGGCACGGCGGCCAGCGTCATCACCAGAGACGGCTCAGCCGTGGCCGACAACAGCCAGCCGAACGTCTTCACCGTGAACGTCGAATGCGGCAACACGGAAGTCGCCACCCAATCGGGTCGCGTCGAACTCCGCGCCGGCAACAGCGTCAAACAGGTTGCTGCCGGTAATCAGGACACCGCCGGAACGGCTCAACCGGGTTCGCGCTGCACGCGCCTGACCCGTTCGACCGACTTCGGTGCTCTCAGCGGCGGCGCGCTCGCGGCGCTTCTGTTGGCGGCTGGCGGCGCGGTTGCGGCGGCCATCATCGCAGCGACCGACGATAGCAACGACCTTGGCGTCGGCGGCACCGCTCCGGTTTTCAGCCCGAGCAGGCAGTAAGTTTCGCCGGCTGTTGAGTTGTTAGGCTTTGACAGCTGTGCGATCTTCTCGCGCACGGTAGACGAGAACATTCACTTGCGGGTCACGCGCGGGTTTACCCCGCGTGACCCGCAAACTTTTGTCTGAATGTATCAATCCTTGAAAGGTCTGTTTTAAAGATGCAGATTGCAGTGATCGGGACGGGCTACGTCGGCCTTGTGACCGGAGCCTGTTTCGCCGAGTTTGGCGTTGACGTGGTGTGTTTCGATATCGACACGCGGAAGATCGACGAACTCAATCAAGGTAAGATTCCGATTTACGAACCCGGCCTTGAGCAACTCGTGGAGAAAAACGCGCAGGCCGGGCGTTTGAAATTCACGACCGACTTGAAGAGTGCGGTCGAACCTTCGCTGGTGATCCTGCTGGCCGTCGGGACGCCGCAGGGAACGGACGGCTCTGCCGACTTGAGCTACGTGGAAGCGGCAGCCCGCGCGGTTGCCGAACATATCACCGATTACAAAGTGATCGTCACGAAATCCACCGTCCCTGTCGGTACGGGCGAGCATCTGCGCAGCATCATCAGGGAGCAGAATAAGCAGGCCAAATTCGGCATGGTTTCGAACCCGGAGTTTTTACGCGAGGGGGCGGCCATCGGTGATTTCATGCGTCCCGACCGCGTCGTGATCGGGAGTCGCGATGCGGAGGCCATCGCCATCGTCAAAGACCTCTATCGTCCGCTCTACTTGATCGAGACGCCTTTCGTCATCACCTCGATGGAAGGCGCGGAGTTGACGAAGTACGCCGCCAACGCTTTTCTCGCCACGAAGATTTCCTTCATCAACGAAATCGCCAACCTCTGTGATCGCATCGGCTGCGATGTGCACGATGTCGCGCGCGCCCTCGGCATGGACAACCGCATCGGCAAGAAATTCCTCCATCCGGGACCCGGCTTCGGCGGTTCCTGTTTTCCCAAAGACACCAACGCGTTTCTCTCCATCGCCGGCAAATATGATTACGACGCGCTCATCGTGGATGCGGTCGTGCGTGTCAACGAGAGACAGCGAGGGTTGATGGTGCCGAAGATCGAGCGTCTGGTGGGCGGCGATTTACGCAGCAAGACCGTCGCCGTGCTCGGCCTGGCGTTCAAACCGGGAACGGACGACATGCGCGAAGCGCCCTCCGTAGACATCATTCGTCTCCTGCTCGAACGTGGCGCGGCAGTGCGCGCTTACGATCCGATTGCGATGAATGCCGCGCGTGAATTTTTGCCGGGCATCACCTATGTCGAAGATGAATATGAAGCGGTTGAAGGCGCAGACGTGCTCGTCTTCATGACCGAGTGGAATCAGTTTCGCGCGCTCAACATGGAACGCGTGCGCGAACTCATGCGCGCTCCGCGCATCGCCGATTTGCGCAACATCTACGAACCTGAAGCCATGTGCGAACTCGGCTTCGAATACGTCGGCGTCGGCAGACAGCCCCGCGCCGCCACTGCGAATGACAAGGGACAAAGCGAAACGGCCTGATCTCCGCGTCCGTCATCCGAAACAGACTGATCTCCTGACTCGCCGCCCGACACTAAACTTATGAGTCTTTCTGGAATCGTACTCGTGACCGGCGGAGCCGGTTTCGTCGGCTCGCACATCGCCGCGACTTTCGCGGGGCGCGGCGCACGCGTGCGCGTCATAGACGATCTCTCGACCGGCCATCTCGAAAATCTGGAAGAGATCGGCGG
Source organism: Pyrinomonadaceae bacterium (assembly GCA_036399115.1). GTDB lineage: Bacteria > Acidobacteriota > Blastocatellia > Pyrinomonadales > Pyrinomonadaceae > JAIVJZ01. The sequence continues at coordinate 3,301 of DASWNS010000101.1, forward strand.
AGACATTGATTTCGTGCGCGGCAGTTTGAACGACGAAGCGACGCTCAGGCGCGCGCTCGAAGGCGTCGAACTCGTTTTTCACGAAGCGGCTATTCCCTCCGTGCCGCGTTCGGTGGAGAACCCGCGCGAGACGCATCGCGCCTGTGCCGAGGCGACGTTCTCTCTGCTCCTCGCGGCGCGTGAGAGCGGCGTGCGCCGCGTCGTCTATGCCGCTTCGAGTTCGGCCTACGGCGACCAGCCGACGCTGCCCAAAGTCGAGACGATGCCGCCCGATCCGCTCTCGCCTTACGCCGCCGCGAAACTCATAGGCGAGTATTACTGTCAGGTCTTCACGCGCACGTACAAACTCGAAACCGTAGCCCTGCGCTACTTCAACGTCTTCGGACCACGCCAAGACCCGAGTTCGACTTACTCCGGCGTCATCTCACGTTTCATCGCCGCACTCTCGACCGGACAAACGCCCGTCATTTACGGCGACGGCGAGCAGTCGCGCGATTTCACTTATGTCGCCAACGTCGTCGATGCAAACCTGCGCGCCGCCGAAACCACGCGCGGCGTCGGCCAGATCATCAACGTCGCCAACGGCCAGCGGGTGACGCTCAACGAATTGCTTGAGCAGTTGAAGCAACTCACAGGGCACGCGGACGTGCAGGCGGAGTATCGCGATGCGCGCGTCGGCGACGTGAAGCACAGCCTCGCGGATATCACACGCGCACGCGAGTTTCTCGGCTACGAACCGCAGGTCGGTCTGGAAGAGGGATTGCGCCACACGATTGACTGGTGGAAGCAGAGCCGCTTCGCGCGTTAGTCACGAGATAAAGAAAAGCGCACGACGCGGAGACGCTGAGTTAACGCAGCGAGGGGACGCAGAAACAGTTGATCATTCAACTGTTTCTGCGTCCCCTCGCTGCGTCTCTCTCTTTGCGTCTCTCTCTGTTGAAGCTTAATTCTGTTCGCCGAACAGCTTTCGCAAACTCTCCGTGTAAGGTGCGCGTGCGATGCCTTTGTCGGTGATGATGGCGGCGATGAATTCGTTGGGCGTGACATCGAAGGCGAAGTTCTGCACGTTGATGCCTTCGGGGGCGAGACGGTGTTCGTGTATATGCGTCACTTCGCGGGTGTTGCGTTCTTCGATGGGAATCTCCTCGCCTTTGGGGATGTTCAAATCGACGGTCGAGATGGGCGCGGCCACGTAGAAAGGGATGTTGTGCTGACGTGCGAGGACGGCGACCATGTAGGTGCCGATCTTGTTGGCCGTGTCGCCGTTTGCGGCGATGCGGTCTGCGCCGACGACGACGGCGTCAACCTTGCCCTGCTTCATCACGTGCCCGGCCATGTTGTCTGTGATGAGCGTGACGGGAATGTCGTCTTGATCGAGTTCCCATGCCGTGAGGCGTGAGCCTTGCAGGAAGGGGCGCGTTTCGTCTGCGATGACGGCGATGCGTTTGCCCGCGTCGCGCGCGCCGCGTATCACGCCGAGCGCGGTGCCGTAGTCTCCGGCGGTGGCGAGCGCGCCCGCGTTGCAGTGCGTCAGGACGTTTGCGCCGTCGGGCAACAACTCGCCGCCGAAGCGTCCGAGCGCGCGGTTCGAAGCGATGTCTTCCGCGTAGACGGCTTTAGCTTCGTCAACCATGCGCCGCTTGATCTCTTCCACGTCGGAGGTGGCGGCGGCGGCGCGGCGAAAAGCCTCGCGCATGCGTTCGATAGCCCAGAAGAGATTGACGGCGGTGGGGCGCGTCTGGCTCATCATGTTGCACATGTGGTCGAAGTCGTACTGGAGATCGGCGACGGCGGTGGCGACCGCTTGTTTGAGGCCGACGGCGATGCCCATCGCGGCGGCGACGCCGATGGCCGGAGCGCCGCGCACAGCCATGTCTCTGATACTGTCGGCCACCTCTTCACATGAACGCAGGATTAAATATTTTTCTTCAGTCGGCAGCAGGCGTTGATCGATCATGCGCACGCCTTCGGCAGTCCATTCGACCGTTTTGATCATTTAAGAAACACTCTCCTGATGATGTTTGAAAGATGAACGATGCGTGTTCAGACCGTGAAACTGCTGCTTTCATCTTTGAATTTTGATGTGGAGCATCTTAACCGACGTGAGTTGAGGCGGCAAACGTGTGGCTTGGCTCAAAGACGAAGAGGCCGCAGGAGGGAAGTCCGGCAAACTGTCGGGCGTTTGCCGTCGCACGGCCAGCGTGCTGTATTTGCTCCTGCGGCCTCTCCACGGTTCAAACCGGCGCGAAAGATTAGTGGTCGTCGCGCGTCCTCGCGTCGTAGGCTGCTTTCGTCAGGAAGCCCGCGATCAGAAAGATAAGCCCGAGCAGGATGTGGAACACGTGGTCGCTTGTGCCGAGTTCGAGCGTGCCGGGAAGAACTTTGAACAGGCGACTATCAGCGGCCATGCCCGGCATCGAAGGCGTGCCGGGTGCGCCGAGCAAAAATCCCACGACGCCGAGCAGTCCGTAGACGACGCCGAAAATTATGCAGAAGAGGCGTGCGCCGGAGAGCGTCCCGGCCAGCCCGAAGTAGAGTGCCAGCGCGCCTGAAATGATATGGACGAGGTTGTGCGCCGTGCTCAGGTGGAAACCGCCGACGCCGGGCGCGACGAAACCCATAATCCCCACGAGTAAAAACACGACGCCCATAATGGTCGCAACAGTTTTTGCCATAATTTTCATCCCCTCCTTCGGGAGAAAAGGTGGACACCTTGTAAACAGCGATCGCCACAGCACTTCTTACCGGGCGTCGCCGCAGTTCAAAAATCGAAACTGAGTCTGGATGAGCGGATTGTATACTAAATTCAACGCGGGTGAGCTAGTTTTTCTTTCCCACGAACCGGAATCCGAGACGGTTTCGCCGCGCCTTCGGCTGAATGTTATACTCAATTTTTCACACAAGCAGGCCACCCGCCGCGTATAAAGGCAGCCAGTAGAGGAGTGCGAGTTCGATATTTTGCCCCGCTGCGTGCGCGACGAAGAAGAAGAGCGCGCTTGAGTTCGAGCGAAAGTGGAGAGAGATGGGAGACGTTCGAGAGCCGCCCGTACGTGTCAGTCCCGAAGAAGCGTGGAGGTTGGTCGCAGAGGGACGCGCACCCGTGTTCCTCGACACGCGCAACGCGCGCCACTACGCGCAGAGCGACGTGCAGATTCCGGGGTCGCTCTACATCTGGCGCGGAGAGTTGGAAGCGCGCATCGGAGAAGTGCCGCGCGGTCGTCCCATCGTCACGTATTGCGCCTGACACTACGAAAATTCCAGCACCCGTGCGGCGCTGATACTTGAAGAATACGATTTCACGGAACTCTACATTCTCGTCGGCGGCATCGACGCGTGGCGCGACCGTGGGCTTCCGCTCGAACCGAAAGGGGCTGATAGCCCTTAGTTGTCAGCCGGACGTTCGGAATACCTGTGCAGGACAGAATCTTCCGCTAACAGCTAGGAGTTAAGAGCTAACAGCTAAGAGCTAATTATGAAACATGGCTGGGAGGCCGTCATCGGCCTTGAAATTCACGCGCAACTGAATACGGAGTCGAAGATTTTTTGCGGCTGCTCCACGCGGTTCGGCGATGAGCCGAACGCAAACACATGTCCCGTGTGTCTGGGATTGCCGGGCGCGTTGCCGGTCTTGAATCGCCGCGTCGTCGAACTCGGCGCACGCGCCGCGCTCGCCCTCGGCCTGCGCATCAACGAGCAATCGATCTTCGCGCGCAAAAACTATTTCTATCCCGACCTGCCAAAGGGTTATCAAATTTCGCAGTTCGACCGCCCGTTCTCCGAGCACGGCGAACTGGAGATCATGACCGCCACGCGCGACGAGGCGGGGCACGCGCGCGACTGGCGACCCATGTTGATTCGCATCACGCGCATGCACCTTGAAGAAGATGCTGGCAAGAACGTCCACGAAGGTCTGCCGGAGACGGAACGCTATTCCTACGTCGATCTGAATCGTGCGGGCACGCCGCTCGCGGAGATCGTGACCGAGCCGGATTTTCGCACCTCTTGGGAAGCCTACGATTACGTCAATCACGTGCGGCGCGCGCTGCAATGGGTGGGGGCGTCCGAGGCTGACATGGAGAAGGGCAACCTGCGCTGCGAGGCGAACGTCTCTGTGCGGCGTGTGGGCGAAGAGAAATTCGGCACAAAGGTTGAGTTGAAGAATCTGAACTCGGTGCGCTTCATGCAGAAGGCCATCGAGTTTGAGATCGCGCGACACATCGAGTTGATCGAAGGCGGCGGGCGCGTCACGCAGGAGACGCGCCTGTGGGACGACCGCGTGGGCGAGACGCGCGTGATGCGCTCGAAAGAGGAGGCGCACGATTATCGTTATTTCCCCGAACCGGACTTGCCGCCGCTCGTCGTCACGTCGGCCTTTATCGAAGAGGTGACGGCGCAGATGCCTGAGTTGCCGGAGGCGCGCCGCCGACGCTTCATGGAGGAGTACGCGTTGTCGTTTGAAGATGCTTCGCAGTTCACTTCCGAACGCGGCCTCGCGGATTATTACGAGCGCGCGGCGCGTGCGGCGAACAACCCGCGCGGCGCGGCCAACTGGATCAGGTCGGAACTGTTGCGCGAACTCGAAGCGACGGGGCGGACGGCGGAAGCGTCTCCCGTCGCGGCAGAGGAGTTGGGCGCGCTCGTGCGCCTGATTGACGAAGGCAAGATCAGCGGCAAGCAGGGCAAAGAAGTGCTCGTCGAGATGTTTGCGTCGGGCAAGTCGGCCTCCGTCATCATCGAGGAGCAGGGACTCGCGCAGGTGAGCGACGCGGGCGAAATCGCGACGCTTGTTGACGAAGTGATCGCGGCCAGCCCCAAACAACTCGAACAATATCGCGCGGGCAAAGAGACGCTCTTCGGCTTCTTCGTCGGGCAGGTGATGAAAGCCTCGAAGGGCAAAGCAAATCCGAAACTCGTCAACGAAGTGCTGCAAGAAAAATTGAGAGAACAGTGACAGGTGACAGATAACGAGTGACGAGTTGAAAACTAAAAACTTGTCTTTAACTCGTCACTCGTCACTGCTTTTGAGGTGTTGAATGAATCTGGACGGGAAAGTTGCGATTGTGACGGGGAGCACGAAAGGGATCGGGCGGGCAATTGCCGAGGCTCTCGTGCGGGAGGGCTTGAACGTCTGCATCAGCGCGCGGAGCGAGGATGAGGTCGAGCGTGCGGTCGGCGAGTTGGGCGATGCGGGCGGGGGACGTGTGACGGGCGCGGTGTGCGACGTGCGTAGCTACGAAGAGGTGCGCGCACTGTTCGAGCACACGGTCGCGGAGTTTGGCGGCGTTGACGTGCTCGTCAATAACGCCGGTATTGGCCTCTTTCAGAGCGTCGAAGAGATGTCGCCGGAAGATTTTCGCGCCGTGTTGGAGACGAATCTCAACAGCGTCTTCTACGCCTGCCACGAAGCGATCCCACGGATGCGCGAGCGCGGCGGCGGCTACATCATCAACATCTCTTCGCTCGCGGGCGCAAACGCTCACCCGCGCATGGCCGCTTACAACGCGTCGAAGTTTGGCTTGAACGGGTTCAGCGAAGCGTTGATGCAGGAGGTGAGGCACGACCGCATCAAGGTCAGCTACATCATGCCCGGTTCGGTGAACACGTATTTCGGCGGCGACGTGCCGAGCGCGGAACAGAGTTGGCAACTGCAACCGGCGGACGTGGCGCGCGTCGTGCTCGATCTCTTAAAGCACGACGCGCGAAGTTTGCCGAGTCGCGTGGAGATCAGGCCGAGCATGCCGCCGAAAGCCAAATGAGGGGTTGTGATAATGAGAAGACTGATCCTCGCACTGCTCGTCTGTCTGATTCCCCCCGCGCTCCACGCGCAGAGCGCGAGTCCGACTCCTGCCGTCCCGGCTCAGGCCAAAGCCACGTCGCCGGTGCAGTCGGCGGAGTTTGCGGAAGCGGAGAGACTCAATGCCTCCGTGCTCCAACTTTACGCGGCGGGCAAATATAAAGAAGCGTTGCCGCTGGCAGAGCGTGTGCTGGCTCTGCGTGAAAAAGCCTCAGGGGATGAAGACGCGTTCGTCGGGAGCGCGCTCAATAATTTGGCGACGCTCTACCTCACGCTTAAACATTCGGATAAAGCCCTGCCGATTCTCGAACGCATTCTCGCGCGGCAAGAGAAGTTGAAAACCGCCAGCTCTCGGATGACGATGACCTTGATCATGAGCTACATCTGCCTGACAAGCGCGAAGGGCACGAGCCTGCGCGTGCGAGGGGTAAAACCGAGCGAGCGGAGGGTAACGCTGACCGACCGCATCAACGCGATTCTCTTACAGGATGCCATACTCGCCGCCGGACTCGCCGTTCCGGAGAATCTATCGGAGTTGAGCGCGGACATCATTACGCGCAAACCGCAGCCGCGCTATTCGGCGGAGGCGAAGAGTGCGCGCTTGCAGGGAAGCGTGGTCGTGTTGGCCGAAGCTGATGAAACGGGAAAGGTGTTGAGCGCGGAGCCTGTGGAGTGTTGGATCGGCCAAAAACCATTGGCCGACGCTGCCGCCGAAGCGTTGCGTGAGGCGCGGTTCAAACAGGTGTCGATTAACGGGAAACCCATTAAGTTGAAAGCTATCGCTATGTATAATTTTGTGCTTCGATAAAGCGCGAAGCGCCGGGTAATTTCAGGGGAAGGGATCAGACATGGAAGCGGGAGACGTGGCAGAGCAGCTCATTGAATTGAAGGAAGGCGAAGGAGACAGGGAAGAGAACGATCAGTTTCGTTCGCGGGTGGCGTTGACGATCTCGTTTATGGCGATGCTGCTGGCGATCACGAGTCTGTGGGGCGGCAATGCTGCCGAAGACATCATGAACCATAACATCCACGCGAGCGACACGTGGGCGT
>DASWNS010000102.1:0-5269 GCA_036399115.1 Pyrinomonadaceae bacterium
GGATAAGTCATTGCCAAATCAGAGGAACGTCCGGGAGTTAAAAACAGGATGTGAAGTCGAATGGCCTTCGCAAGCAAAAATTACAGGAGATGCGACGGACAATCAAGCCGTGAGAATGTTTTTCGGATTGCCATGCGCGAACGTGGAAACTCGAAGAGAGACGCCGGAAGTCGGAGGGCTTCAGGAGAAAAGCGGAAGGCAGCCGAAGAACTTCTCGATGTTCCTCGCTGCCTTCCGCTTTTACTTTTTTTCGCTTCAGCTTTTACGCCGCGCGGCTCGCGGACTTGATGCCGAAGCAGTGTTGTATCTCGTCGGCTTCCAGCGTGTCGCGCTCCATCAATCCGGCGACGAGTTGCATGATCTCTTCGCGGCGTGCGTCCACGATCTCACAGGCGCGTGCCATCTGCGCGTTGATGATCTCGTTCGTCGCGTGCTCCACACGGTCGAGCAGAGCCTGACTGTGCGGGTCTTCAGGTTTGCCGAGATGAATCGGACCCAGCGGACTCATGCCGAACTCCGAAACCATCTTACGCGCGATCTCTACGGCGCGTTCGATGTCGTTCGACGCGCCCGCAGTCATCGTCTCCAACAAGATTTGTTCGGCGGCGCGTCCGCCTAAAAGCAGCGCGATTTGATCTTCGAGATACTCCCGCTTCTTCATCAGGCGGTCGCGTTCGGGCAGAGACTGTGTGACGCCAAGGGCACGCCCGCGCGGCAGGATCGAGACTTTGTGAATCGGGTCGCCATGCTTCACGTCGAGGCCGACGGCGACGTGTCCCGCTTCGTGAACGGCTGTGGCGTAGCGTTCCTCTTCGTCCATCATGAAGCCGCGACGTTCCGCGCCCATCAGGATTTTGTCGCGCGCATATTCGACGTGCTCGCGGCAGATTGAGGCTGCATCGTGACGGGTGGCAGCGATGGCGGCTTCGTTGAGAAGGTTGGCGAGGTCTGCGCCGGAGAAACCGGGCGTGCCGCGCGCGATCCAACTGAGTTCGAGTTCGGGCGCAAGCGTCAACTTGCGCGCGTGCACGCGCAGGATCTGTTCGCGCCCGCGCACGTCCGCGAGGTTGACTGCGATCTCGCGGTCGAACCTGCCGGGGCGTGTCAACGCGCTGTCGAGAATGTCCGGGCGGTTGGTCGAAGCGATGACGACCACGCCGTTCAGTTGTTGGAAACCGTCCATCTCGATGAGAAGTTGGTTGAGAGTCTGATCCTGATCGGCGGAGGCGGAATCGCCGCTGCGACCGCGACGACGACCGAGCGCGTCGATCTCGTCAATGAAGACGACGCAGGGCGAGAGTTTGCGCGCTTGCTTGAACAGGCGACGGACGCGAGCCGCGCCGAGTCCGGCGAACTTCTCCTGAAAGCTCGAACCGGAGACGGATAAGAACGGGACGTTGGCTTCCGTGGCTGCCGCGCGTGCGAGCAGAGTTTTGCCTGTGCCGGGAGGGCCGGAGAGGAGGATGCCGCGCGGCGCGCGCCCGCCAAGACGCCCAAAGCGCAGCGGGTCGCGTAAGAATTCGATGGTTTCGGCCAACTCGTTTTTGGCTTCGTCCACACCCGCGACATCCGCGAAGGTCGTGGTCTGCTGCGAACCACTCGCATCGCTCAACTCGAAATCGCCGTGTCCGCCGCTCATGCTCGCGTAGAGACGCCAGCCGACGAAAGCGATCACGCCGAGCGTGAGCAGCGTGATGAGCCAGTTCAAGGCCGTCGAGAGACGCCCCGGCTGCATCGTGTTGAAGACGATGGGAAGTTTCTTCTGTTCAAACGCGCTGATGATCTCTTGCTGCGCCACGGCGTTTGTGACCACGGCCTGTGAGCGCGTGCCGTCCGTCTTCTCGACCACCAACAATTCACCTTCCACGAGCAGCGATCTGACGGCGGCGTCGTTCGTCGTCAGCGCATGCAGTTCCGTGTAGTTGACCGTCTGCACGACGGGGCGACTGGAGAAGTAGAAAGTTTGGAAGGCGATGACGGCCAGCAGTGTGGTGACCGCGCCGATGGCGACGAGCAAACTCGTCTTTTGCGTGCGGGGGAGCAGGCGTGAAAAAGGCATTAAAATTTCTCCAAACACAGCGAGGTCGCGTTTCTGAGGGGAAACGAGCCACGCTGTTTCGAGCTATCAAGAATCTAAAAAATTTTAACTGAGGAAACGAACCCGGTTGAGAAGGCCAACGCGCGGAATTTGCGGTAGGAGCCTATCTGCTGCTCTGTAATTACGCGGCGGTAGCGGCCACGAAACTAAAAACTACTGTAACACCCGCTCTCGCTCGAAGTCCAGCCGAATGTTTCTTATTTGTGTCAGACGCGTTGTTTGATAACTCTCAAACTAAACGTGAGCGAAGCGACCGTCGGAACGTCCTCATTGCTCCGATGACAAAAAAAACAGGTGAGGTTGCCGCCAAAGGCGTCGAAGAGATGATATTTCAACACTTTGCTCTGATTTAGAACACCGTCGAAGGTTCGCAAGCGGCGTATTTTCATACAAGCGAGGCGCGGTTAACGTCGCCGTTTCCCGTCAAATAGACACGCTCAAGCGTTCAAACGTATCCATCTCAAGGCTTTAAGTTGCAGGCGCGAAGACGCGGCTAAGGTTGGCATCACGTTTGCACTAGAGAGTGCAGGCGGGTTCACAAGAACCGGGAGATTTGACATCAACCTTTTTTGCTAAGGAGAATGCGAACATGTTGTGGACGATTCTGGTAGTGCTTCTGGTGTTGTGGTTACTCGGGCTGATCGGCGGTATCGGCGGCGGGCTTATCCACTTACTTTTGGTCGTGGCTCTTATCGTGCTGGTGGTCAACCTGTTGACCGGCAGACGCACGGTTTAGTCTGGACGACACGGACAGCTCTTAAAACTTGGGAAAAGGGATGCGGTCTTAATTGAACCGCATCCCTTTTCGTTTTCCGGCAGGCGACGCGAAAGCGACTTAACGAAAATCCACGAGCCGAGCCTTGAGCGGGGTCGTGATGCGCCCGACCGGGTAGAGGTTCATCTGCTTGTCATAATAAGGCGAGCGTTCGTAGAAGAAGTTCAGGCGGGCGCGCGCGCTGGCGGCGAACTGCGGTTCTGTCGCCACGCGCCGCTCAAACTCTTCTCGCAGTTTTTCATCCTTCGCCAGCATCTCACGCGCCAGTTTTTCCAGCATATATCCTTCGCCGTACTCTTTCTGTTCGAAAATGGAGTTGAAGAAACCCCAGTAGAGCAGCGAGTCGGGCGCATCGGGTTCGAGCAGGTTGATGACGAGACGCCCCGCCGCCTGCCCCATCGGGACGACGACCGAACCCGCAACGAAGGTTCTCTGTTCGCGCACCAGACGGTTCTTCTGCGTTACGGGCACGCGAAGCTCAAACGACGCGCTCGCCCATTTCACCTCCGAGAAGCGATAGCTCTCCACTTCGACCGTTAAAGGCTCGGCCAGACGTTGCAGGCGGACGCCGTGCGCCGTGAGCACTTCAATCACCTCCGTCCACTGCGGTGGAATGATGTAGTAGAGCGGCGTCGGCACGGAGATGGTGGCGTAGCTTTCGTTGAAGAAGGGCACGGTGTAATCCAGAGGCTTCGTCCCGTAGACGACGCGCACCGCGCCCGAAACATCGCTCAACTCGCGCCTGAACTCCACCCCTTTGATGACGCGCGGCACAGACTTGTCCGTGAACGCTATCCTGAGCGCGACTTTCCGCTCCGGGTCGTACGCGCTTCCCTCTTCGACGACTTTTTGATCCGTCTCTTTCGCCACACGTATCCAGCCCGCCGGATCGCGGTTCACGTCTTCCAGAGCCGTGCGCAGCAGGTCGTAGGTCGCGCGCACGCGCGTGCGGTAGTCCTTGAGCATGTGCGTCTCGATGAGCAGGGCTGGACGATTGCGCAGAGGGGCGTAGCCGGTGGCGAAGCGCGGCGTGCCGATGAATCCCTCGACACCGGCTTTGACCGGATCGCGGTTGTCGCGAAATTCCATGTAGGTCGTGAGCAGGTTGCCGAGCGCTTCGGTGGCCGGAACGATGCGCCCATCGAAGGCGGCTTTCATCCAATCGCGGAGCGGCTGCGGGACGTTTTCGTGCTGCTCGAACTGATACGTCACGTTGTAGCGAAAGTCTGCGCCGTCCGTGACGTGGCAATCTATAAACAACTCCGGGTTCCACTCGTTCCACAGGCGCAGCCAGGCGCGCGTCTCCGGCGCGTCGGCCTTCATGTAGTCGCGATTCAGATTGAGATTGGTGGCGTTTGCGCGCCAGCCCATCTCTTCGGGACCATTTTGATTGATGCGATTGTGCGGGCTGCGCCGCTCGTGGCCGTCAACATTGTAGATCGGCACGAAGAGCAGCGTGACGTGTTCGAGCAGGCGCGGGTGCGTCTTCAAGACCACGATGTCGCGCAGGAGCGCAAGCCCCGCGTCCTTGCCGTCAGTCTCACCGGCATGAATGTTGGCCTGCACGAAGACGACGACCTTGCCCGCGCGCCGCGACGCTTCGGGCGTGAACGTTCCGTTCGTGGCGGCGATGACGAGCGGCAGCGCGCGCCCTTCGCCGCTCCGACCGAAATCACTCAGACGAATCTGCGAAGACGAAGCGGCGACGAGTTTGCGACAGTAGGCGAGCGTCTCTTCGTAGCGCGGCGTTTCGCGATAATCGGTTCGCTCCGCGTGCGTCTGCCAATCAGGCGGCACGGGAGGCGGTTGGCTTTGCGCGTTTGATTCGGTAGTCATAATGATTAACAGAAACAGCAGGCCACAGAGGCCACTCGAACGGTGCATCCGGTCAACTCCAAATCCTGAGAGCTTATTTCAAAATCGCTGCCCCTCTTCCTGTGCCCCTCCGGCGTGCGACTGATCTACACGTCAGGGCGCAAAGGAAAACTTGAAGCGTCTAGCGGCTGGCAGTAGTTTTGCAATGCACTCTTAAGTCCCGTTTCAGTCATCGCGCGAGAGCATTGCCGCAGGAGCGACAGTGCGCGCGTCGCTTCGCGTTGAGGGTGCCGCACGAGGCGCAGCGATTGTACATCGTGCGTGCGAACCAATTTGTGATGAGCGCGCTCACGAGAAGAATCCCCAGAAACACGGCGACGCTCAACAGCGTGTCTTTCAACTCTTGTATCTCTCCCGCAGATTTTGGTCGTAGCTTTGGCCGCGCTCGTAGCCGCGCCTGAAGGCGTCATGGGTGTAGGCGTCGCTGTATCTCTCACGCAGACGCTCCGCCGACTCTGCGTAAGACGCGCCGCGCAGTTGCGGGTGCAGGGCGGCCTCGAAGCCGCGTCGATAGAGAGGCT
>DASWNS010000103.1:0-6011 GCA_036399115.1 Pyrinomonadaceae bacterium
GGAGCAACCATCTGATCTCTGAGGTAAATATTCGTAAGCTTACCGCCGACCTCCAACGGATTAGTCCCGGCATAGTTGGCGAGTACGATCACGACTGCTTTCTGTGCGGGATAACGCGCGATATAACTGCTGAAGCCGATTAAATCTCCGGCATGGCTCATACGCTTCAGATTAAACCTGTCCTCAATAAAGACTCCGTAACCGTAAGCTCCCTGCCGGGGTTTCAACATTTCATCCAGAGACTTTTGTGAGAGGAGCTTGTTCGTATAGAACGACTGCTCCCACACGTAGAGATCATCCACGGTCGAGTATAGGGCGCTGGCGGCATGGTGCGTGGCAATGTCGAAGAATGGAGCGTTGACATACTGTGTGCCCCGCAGGACGTAACCGGACGCGCGGTGTTTAAGAATCTCAATTGGCTTATTGTATCCGGTGTTCGTTAACTTCAACGGCTCGAAGATATTTTCTCTCAGAAAGGTTTCATAACTTTTACCGGAAGCCTTTTCGATGATGTGACCGAGAAATATATAGCCGGGGTTGCTGAACGCGAATTTTTCGCCCGGCTTGAGCACCATCTCCCGTTTCTTAAAGAGTTCGACCAGATTGGCTGCGGGTGAAGTTCCCACCGTCTCCGGGCGGCGGAACGTGGTGCTGTCCGGCAGTCCGGAAGTGTGCGTCAAGAGGTGTTCGATGGTTATCGGCTGCCACGTCGCCGGGCAGTCTGCGATGTACTTACATATTGAATCCTGCACACTCAGTTTGCCGCGCTCCTGTAGCATCAGGATGGCAACTGCCGTGAATTGTTTCGTGATAGAGCCGATGGGAAACTTCGTCTGCACGCTGTTGGGCACGTCGTCTTCAATATCCCCCATCGCGTAAGCCTTACGTAAGAGCACCTTGCCATCCCGCGCGACGAGGATCGCGCCGCCGAAACGGTTCTGCGTGACAAGACCGCTTAGATACTTGTCGGCCTCCGCCGCCAGCGCTTTTGTATCGAGATGTGTCTGCGCTGCACAGTTCAGGGTCAGAAGAAAACCTAGAGCTATCAGGAACGGCCACCGCTGTCTGCAAGATATGATGTCTCTCATAGTGGATACTCCTTTGGATAAGGGATATTTGAACGCGCTTCAACCATCCGGAAGATCGAGTCGGCGCAAATTAAACGCCTGCCTTGCTGCGGTTCAATAGACCCGGCAGATGGAACCGTGCCGGGCGAATTCTTCAAGGTGAGAGGATGATCCGTGTGATCGAAGTGGAGCGGGTTAAGGGTTATGTGTATTGCAAATCCTTCACGGGTTGGGCAGACTCCACCTTGCCGTAGTCCAACTTAATGATCCTGTCTGCGATGTGATAATACTTGTCGTCGTGGCTAATCACGATGATGGTCTTGCCGCGCTGTTGGAGGCCGGGCAGGAGCCGGTAGTAGAAGATTTCTTTGAACAGGGGGTCTTGGTCGGCAGCCCACTCGTCGAAAATATAGATCTGTCTATCTTCCAGATAGGCCGTCAGCAGCGCGAGACGTTTGCGCTGCCCCTGCGAGAGATCAATGGTGGAAAGCTGCCCGCCTTCGATTTGCACTTTATGTTGCAGTTGGAGTTGCTCAAGCAGCGCCGGAATCTGCTTGTCGAGTTGTGCGGTGGGCAAACCCAACAGGCTGTCGAAGAGATAAAAGTCGGAGAAGACCACGGTGAAAAGCTGTCGGTAGCGTTCTCGATTCTCGTCCGTCACTTCCTGCCCGTTCAAGCGGATGACGCCGCCCTCGGGAATGTATAAACCTGTGAGCAGTTTGGCGAGAGTCGTCTTTCCACTGCCGTTGCCGCCGACGAGAAACACGAGTTCGCCGGGGGTGAAACTCAGATCAATCGGGCCGAGCGTGAAATTGCTGTTCTCTTTCTCGCTATGATAGGCATGCGTCACGCCCTCAAGTTTGAGGCTATCCCAGAACTGCTCAACGCTATCGGCGGATTTCAACGGCTGCTCCTTTATGCCGGTTGCCAGTGAAAGCCCGAGCGCTTGTACCTTTTGCGTCGCAATATTGGCGCGGCCAAGTTCCGGCAGCAGACCCAGAATCGTCTGCAAGGGAGTGATCATGTAAAGAATAGTGATGGTGTAGCCGGTCAACGCCTGTGTGCTGACGTTCTGCCAGGCGGGCAACGCGAAGATCAGCACGCCGATCAGCACGAAGAACAACAGTTGACCCCAACTCGTGGCGACAATCAGGATGCTCATGCCCTGCACGTTATGCTTGCGCACGGCCTTCGCAGCCGGGTCGAGCAACTCCGATTGAAAAGATTCCCGGCGCGGCTGGTGTAACTTGAGTTCCTTGATGCCTCTCGTGAGCGCGGTGAAATGTGTATAGAGCTGGTCCCAGTGTTCGCGCACCAACCTGAGTTCGCTCAGACCCTTTCTCATCAACAACTGGTAACTGGCGATGCCCAGCGCCATGAAGACGAGCACGCAGGCCAGCAGCGTGAGGGAGAGCCAACTCATGTAAATGAGGATGCTGAGGACGATGGCAATCTGCATGCACAGGACGGCGATTGTATTGAGCGCCTGCGCGATGCTCGGCACGTCGCCCGTGATGCTGTTCAGGAGACGCGGCACGCCCTGTTCTTCCAGTTGGCGCAAAGGCGCGGCCAGAATCTGTTGCGTGAGTTCTCTACGCAAATTGAAGATGGCATCCTGCGACAGACGCTGTAATAAGATTTCGGACACGACTCTGCTGGTGAGCATCAGCGCGCATAATCCGATAAAGTTCCAGACCAATGTTCGTGGTTGAGAGTTTGCGCCGCTCAGTACGACGTTGATCAGAGCCAGAATAGCGCCGTTGCTCATGCCTGTGATTAATCCCGCGACCACTGCGACAATCACAATTTTCGGAGAGCAGCGCAGAAGAAAGGACATTAATTTCAAAGTGTTTACCGCCTTTCGACTTTCAGAGACAGGTGAATCAGGAGTTAAAAGCTAACAAATAGAACTCGGTGTATTTAAGATTCGTTTGCCAGCCTGTTTGAGTGCAGGGCAAGAGGGGTTTTGAGAAGTGGCTTTAATTTTCTGTCTGCCGTAAACGCTCGCCTAATCGTTCGGCCAACTTTTCCACGTGAGGTTTTTTGAGCATCGTGTAATGACTGCCGGGCGTGAGCAGAACTTCAATCTCCCGCCCGGTCCATGGCGACCACCCGAAGCTCACATCCTGCGGTGAATGCTGCGCGCCATCGGCGGCTCTGAAGAGCGTGAGTTCGCCGTTATAGCCGGACTCTCGATAAGCGTTTCTAGCCCTGACGTTGGCCTCGAAGACACGCAACAGGTTTCGCATCTGCGCGAGTTCCATGTCGGGAGTCAACAGGTTGGCAAGCTGCGCCTGCTCCCACAGGCATGCGATCTGTTCGTCGTGGCTGAGGCGTTTGAAATCCGCCACGTCTATGTGAGCCATGTCGGCTGAGAAGCCGAGGTCTTGGGCGAAGGCGAGCATCAGCGTGCCATCATCCGTCGGAGCGACTTCCAGATTCGCAGATGGCGCGCTGGTATCGAACAGAGCAAGGAGCGCGATGCTCTCACCCTGCTCGGAGAGTTGCCGCGCCATCTCGTAGGCAATCGTGCCGCCCAGCGACCAGCCACCGATAAGATAAGGCCCATCGGGCTGCACGCTGCGCATGGCTTGTAGATAGTCGGCAGCCATGTCTTCAACGCGCGTCAGGGGCGTCTGGAGGCCGTCGAGTCCCCGCGCCTGAAAAGCGTAGAAGGGCTGGCCGGAGCCGAGGCTGCGCGCCAAATCCATATAGCAGAGAACATTTCCCCCGCCCGGATGAACGCAGAAGAAAGGCGTTCCGGTTCCGTGTGGCTGAATAGGCACGAGCGCAGACCAGTGCGTCTCTCTCTTGCTCCGGCGCAAAAGATTTGCCAGACGCTCAATCGTAGGGGCTTGGAACAATGCTGTGAGGGCGAAAGTCTCTCCGACGACTTGTTGAGTTCGTGCGAGCAGACGCACGGCCAGCAGCGAGTGTCCGCCGTTTTCAAAGAAGTCGTCCCGCACGCCGATGGGAGAGACTCCGAGCACCTCTTCCCAAACCTGTGCCAACTGTAGTTCCAGTAAGTCTCTCGGCGCGACAAAACCCTGTTGCAGCGCGCTCCGCCCCTTATCAGTCGCCGACAGAGATTTCCGGTCAACCTTGCCGTTAGGCGTCAGCGGCATCTCGTCCAGCATGACGAAAGCCGACGGAACCATGTAAGCAGGTAACTGCGCTTGCGCGAATCCACGTAGTTCATTAACGGAGAGCGGCTCTTCGCCCTCAGTTACGAGGTAGGCCACCAACATTCTATCGCCACCCATCTCCCTGACTATCACCACGCACTCTCGCACCTGTGCGTGTCTCCCCAGCACCGACTCGATCTCACCCAATTCGATGCGGAAGCCGCGCACCTTCACCTGCTCGTCTACACGCCCTAAAAACTCGACGCTCCCATCAACCCGGTAACGTACCAGATCGCCCGCCCGGTACAATCTCGCTCCCGGCTTCTCGCTGAACGGATGCGGGATAAATTTTTCCGCCGTCAACTCACCGCGATTTAAATACCCTCGCGCCAAGCCCGCGCCGCCGATGTGTAACTCGCCCGCAACCCCTATCGCTGCCGGTTGCAGATGCGAATCGAGCACATAGATTTCGACATTGCTCAACGGTCGTCCAAGACTCGGCATTTCACGTCCCGGCTCAACCGGGCAGGCGGTGGCATCTACGGTGCATTCGGTCGGGCCATAAACGTTATAGTAAGCCCGCGCGCTGTCTGCACTAAGAGTTTGCCAGAGCGTCGAGTCGATCTCTTCGCCTCCGACCAGCACTATCGCAGGCAGTGGCTCCACACTCTCCTGCAAGCCCGCTTCTATCAACATCCGTAATTGAGAGGGAGTGATGTCAAGCACCTGTATACGATGCTGCCGGATATGTTGGAGCAATGCTTCGCCATCGCGCCTCACCTCTTCGGGAATAATGTCGATGGTATGACCGGCCAGTAGTTGAAAGATTTGCTTGACCGAAGAGTCGAAGGTCAAAGGGGCGTTAACGCTCACACACAGCGGCGATTCATATTTTGCATAGACCGTCAGTTTCAGCGCAGCTATGAGATTAACCACCGAACCGTGAGTAATCATTACTCCCTTCGGTGTGCCTGTGGAGCCGGAAGTGTAGATTACATAAGCCAGATTATCAGCCCTTATTTCACTCTCCGGGTTGCTCCTGCTGTATTGAGAGTTAATCTCCCCTGTACTATCAACACAAATAATTCGTGCATCATTAGCCGGAAGATTTATCCTCAAGTGTTCCTTAGTCAACACGACTGGAACCCGTGCAGCATCGAGCATGAAGTGCAGACGCTCGACCGGGTAAGCCGGGTCGAGCGGCAGATACGCACCTCCCGCCTTGAGCACTCCGAGGAGGGCAACAACCATCTCCACGGAGCGTTCCATCAGGATGCCCACCATCACCTCCGGCCTCACACCCTCATCCCGCAGCCGGTGCGCAAGTTGATTGGCTCGCCCATTCAGTTGCCGGTAACTGAGTTGTTCCTCCCCAGAAACCAGAGCAATGGCCTCCGGCGTACGCTCCACCTGCTGCTCGAACAGTTCATGCAACAGGTATGGCGCGGCGTACTCCCTGCCCGTCTCATTCCACTCTTCCAGCAGTTGCCGCCGCTCCACGCTCCCCAACATCGGCAACCTTCCGATGCGCTCCTCCGGCTGCGCCACTATCTCCACCAACAACACCCGCAAGTGCTCCACCATCCGTGCCATCGTCTCCGCTTCAAATAAGTCTGTGTTGTACCCCAGCGCGCCGCTAATCCCTTCATGCGTCTCCACCAGCGTCAACGTCAGGTCAAACTTCGCCGCTTCCCCACCTCCGTCTATGCCGCTCACTTCCAACGCACTCAAAGCCAGGTCTTGCGTCGGAGCGTTCTGCAACACGAGCATCACTTGAAAGAGCGGCGAGTGGCTCATCTCCCGCTGCGGCTGCAACTCT
>DASWNS010000104.1:0-15984 GCA_036399115.1 Pyrinomonadaceae bacterium
ATCTCACCATCGGCTGGAACGCGCTTGAGGCTGTAGTTTCCATCGGCGCGGGCTTATTCGCAGGCAGCGTCGCGTTGGTGGGCTTCGGCGTGGACTCCGTGATCGAGTCAACGTCCGGCGCGGTCTTGTTGTGGCGTCTGCGCGACGGCGAGCGCAGCGAACAGAGGGAACGCATTGCGCTGCGGCTCGTCGGCGTCAGCTTTCTTCTCCTCGCCGCTTACGTGGCTTTCGGCGCGGCAAAATCTCTCTTTATGCGCGAGCCGCCGGAAGTGAGTTATACGGGCATCGGCATCGCCGCCTTGTCTCTCGTCGTGATGCCGCTCTTAGCCAGAGCAAAACGGCGCGTTGCCACGCAGATTAACAGCCGCGCGATGAAAGCCGACTCGCGGCAGACAGACCTTTGCGCTTACCTGTCCGCGATCCTTCTCGGCGGGCTTCTTTTAAATGCACTGTTCGGCTGGTGGTGGGCTGACCCGTTGGCCGCGCTCGTCATGTCGCCGATTATTGTCAGGGAAGGCGTAGAGGCTCTGCGCGGCGAGACGTGCGTTGATTGCCACTAATCAACGCACAGGTCTTTCAACTTGATCTGCCTTGCTGCACGCTCGCGCCGCGTGTTAATTTTCGCGGGCGATGCTACCTTTATCCTCCCGACACAAGCCTTTTGTTTTACACTCGCACCGGCGGCGGGCGTCTCCAACGTCCCGGCTCGCGATTGCTGCGCCTGAGCGTATCCTTCATGTCTGACGTGGAGGGTTTTATATTGACGGGCGGCGCGTCGAGCCGGATGGGAACCGAGAAGGCGCGCCTCTCGCTTGGCGGGCTGACTTTTATCGAACGCATCGCCGGAGCTTTAAGGGCGATTACGCCCGACCTGCGCGCGGT
This sequence comes from Pyrinomonadaceae bacterium, assembly GCA_036399115.1. Lineage (GTDB taxonomy): Bacteria > Acidobacteriota > Blastocatellia > Pyrinomonadales > Pyrinomonadaceae > JAIVJZ01. The sequence continues at coordinate 883 of DASWNS010000104.1, forward strand.
GAGCGCGCGGACGGAGAGTTTCAATTTAAATCTGCCGGTCGTTCCAGACATACATCACGACTGCGGCGCGCTCGGCGGCCTGCACGCCGCGTTGCGCGCGTGTCGTGCGCCGTGGGCGGCGATTGTCTCCTGCGATCTGCCGTTCGTTACGGGCGAACTGTTCGTGCGGCTCTGCGAACTTCGCACGCAGGAGACTGACGCCGTCGCCCCGCTGCAAACTGACGGTCGCCCGCAACCGCTCTGCGCGCTCTACTCGCCCGCAGGTTGTCTGGAACGCGTCGAACGACTTTTGCAGGAGGGCGAGCGACGCCCGCGCGCTTTGCTCCGGCAGGTGCGCACGCGCTGGGTCGCGCACACGGAGTTGGATGATCTACGCGACGCCGGGTTGTTCTTCATGAACGTCAACACGCCGGAAGATTACAGCAGCGCGCTTGAGCGCGTAGGAGAAAGTAGAAGCGATGAAGATAAAGGATGAACGATGAAGTGGAGACAGAATTCAGAATTCGGGAGCCGGTAGTAAAGTCAGCCGGCTTTGCTTCCGCTCCCTGTGTTCTGAAGTCTGTTTGCTGTCTTCCGATTCATCCTTCATCCTTCATCCTTCATCCTTAGATTAAATGTCGCGCCGTGGAAGACCGGGACGAAGATTGTTAAAAGCGCTGCTGCCGGTGGCGTTGCTGCTGGTGTTGGGCGTCGGCGCGGGTCTGTTCTACATCGTCCGCACGATTGCGCATCCGGTTCCGCATCCTTATCTCGTCACGCCGGAAACTTTTCCCGCTTACAGCGCGCGCGGCCTGCGCGTGAACGAAGAGCATTGGAGCAACTCCGACGGGACACAGGCGCGCGGCTGGCTGCTGCGCGGCGCGGAAGGCGCACCCGCCGTCATACTCCTGCATCGCTACGGCGCAGACCGTTCATGGCTGCTCAACCTCGGCGTCAAGATCAACGAAGCCACCAACTGCACGATTCTCTGGCCTGACCTGCGCGGCCACGGCGAGAACCCCATCGTCCCGCAAACCTCTTTCGGCGCGCGTGAGAGCGCGGACGTGGCGGCGGCGGTGGCGTTCCTGCGCAATCTCAAGACCGCACAGAAACGGCCACTCGTCGCCGAGAGATTCGGCTTCTTCGGCGTCGAACTGGGAGCGTATGCCGCGCTCGCCGCCTCCGCACGCGCGCCGGAGAACGCGTTGGTGCGCGTGCTCGTCCTCGACTCCGTTCCCGCCTCTGCCGATGAACTGCTCGCCAACGCCATCCGCGACCGCATGGGCTTCGACAACCAACTGCTCAATCTGTTCACGCGCGGCGCGGCGCGACTCTATTTTCTCGGTGGTTATGAAAACGACTCCGCGTGCGCGCTCGCCGCGCAACTCGTGAACAAGCGTGTGCTGCTGCTGAGCGGCGAAGACGCGGGCACTCTGCGCGCGTCCACCAAATCGCTCGCAGAGTGCCTGCCCACGCCCGCCTCCGTCGCGCTCCACGCAGACCTCCCCGTGACAGGTTTCACCGCCTCCTCCGCCACGGGCGAACAGGGCGAAACCTACGACCGCCTCGTCATCGAATTCTTCTCCAAAGCCTTCAACGAAGAGTCGCAGACCGCACGCTAACGGCGCGCCCGTCGCGTCAACGCAGGCGCGCCGCGACGAGCGCGACCTGCCCGTTATCGCCGATCATTTCGGTCTGTAGAGGTTGGAAGTTGAACAACTGCGCGGCGTATTCCGGAGGCACGATGACGAGCACCGTGCCCCCGCGCGCCCTCAACACGTCGAGCACTTCGCCCGCGCCCTCAAACTTCAAAGGCTCGCCGTTCTCCTCGTTGTAAATCAGACGACCCGCCGCATAAAACTCGCCCGTGCGCTCCACCGTATGCAGGTTCAAGACCGGCGCGTCGCCGTAACCGCGCCTCTCCGCCGCACGCAGCAGATCGCGCACAGACTCCCGCGCAGACACTCTATCCAGAGCGCAACCTGCGACCAGCAGTGTTGTCAAAAACGAAACGCCGACGACAGACAAGACGCTCCACACGCGTCTTCGCCCTGCCAACAGAACGTATGCGCTCGCGGCGACGACCGGCGCGCCGACAAGCGCGATGCAGAGTCTCGAAAGCTCGTTCAATCTCAGTGCATACAAAATTCCTGCGACCGCGAGCGCGAAGATCAACAGGGCGGTCGCGCGTAGCGTCCGCAAGCCGCCCTCGCCGCGCAAAAAACCTGCGAGCCGTTCGCCCGCGAGTAGAGCCGCGCCCGGCAGCGCGGGCAGAATGTAGCCCGGCAACTTCGAGCCGGACACCGAAAAAAAGAGCAGCGGAAACAAGACCCACGCGAGCGCAAACAGGCGCAGCCTGCTCAAAGCGTCGTCGCTGCCCCACGTCCAGCGTCGCGCTCGATAGATGGCCGAGGCGAGAAACGCGCTCCACGGCAGCATGAGCGCGGGGAGGATCGTAAAGTAAAACCAGAAGGGCTGCGGGTGGTGATACCTGTTCGAGAGGTAGCGCGCGAAGTGATGCTTGACGAAGAACTCGTCTATAAAAGTCCAGCCGTGCCGCGCGACGACCGGCGCATACCACAACGCGGCGACCGCCGCCGTGATCAACAGACCCCAGAACGCAGACCTCCACACGTCAGGCCGACGCCGCCGCAATACGTAATAAACTCCGACCACGCCCGCTGGAAGCACGACGCCGATTAAACCTTTTGCCAAGAGCGCCGCGCCCATCCCCGCGTAAAATCCCGCGAGCAGCCAACGCTTTCTGCGCGCCGATGTCTCCGTCTCCGCCGCGAAAAAAGATGCGAGCGCGCACGCGACCGTCATCGTGATGAAGATGTCGAAGTTCACCCCGCGCGAAAAGACGATAAGCCCCGCGCTCGTCGCCGCCACCGCGCCCGTCGAGAGTTGCAACCAACTCGCACGCGCGCCCTCAGCCTCCTCCACGCGCTTCGCCGTCCAGCCCACCAGCAACACGGTCAGCCAACCGGCGCAGGCCACGCCAAGCCGCGCCGACCATTCCGAGACGCCGAACAGACTGTAACCCGCCATCGCCGCCCAATAGGTGAGCGCGGGCTTTTCAAACCACGTATGGCCGCCGAGCGTGGGCGTAACCGCGTCGCCGCGCAGGTGCATCTCGCGCGCCACCTGCGCGTAACGCGGTTCGTCCGCGCCGACGAAAGGAGCGCGCCCCAACCCGTAAAAGTAAACTACGGCTGTCGTCAACAACAGCAAAAGCCAGCCGCGCTTGGCAAGCATCGAAGGTTGCAAGTATAGTCACCGAAAAGCTGTTAGCCGTTAGCTATTAGCCGTTAGCAGGATTTTTGCTTTACCGCTTGAGTATCAACGAAGACGCGCCGATGTACAATCTGCGACAGCTATTTTGAGACTGACTGCCGACAAACGATAGCGCACAACCAACGTTTGAAAGCCGAAAGCCAATCGCTGACGGCTGAAAGCTAATCGCTGTCAACTGACCGCCAATACACATGCTTCTACGCACCGCCGCCATCGGCACAGGCCACCTCGGACGCCAGCACGCGCGCTTGCACGCCGCGCTCGCCGCAGAAGGACGCACGCAGTTTGTCGCCGTCTGCGATGCTGACGAAGCGACGGCTCGCCGCGTCGCCTCCGAACGCGAAACCGAATGGACGACCGACTGGCGCAGCCTGCTCGGTCGGGTAGACGCCGTGAGCCTCGCCGTGCCGACCGAAGCGCACGCAGAGATCGCCTGCCCGCTCCTCGAAGCGGGCATCCATGTGCTCGTCGAAAAGCCCATCTCGCACACGCTGGCGGAAGCGGATCAGATGATCGCCTCGGCCTCGCGCGGTCGCGCCGTGCTGATGGTCGGCCATGTCGAACGCTTCAACCCGGCCTTAACCGCGCTCTATCCGCACGTTCGCAGCCCGCTCTATTTCGAGATTCATCGCGTCGGCGAGTTCACGGCGCGCTCGCTCGATATAGATGTCGTGCTCGATCTGATGATTCACGATCTGGATGTCGTGCAGTGGCTCGTCGGGAGCGACGTGGAAGTGACGGACGTGCGCGCCGTAGGGATTCCCGTCCTCACCGAGCGCGTGGATGCGTCCAACGCGCGCATCGAGTTTGCTTCCGGCGCGGTCGCCAACATCACCGCCTCGCGCGTCGGCATGGAGAAGATTCGCAAGATGCGTTTCTTTCAACCACACGACTACATCGCGGTTGACTACGCCGCCCGCCACACGTCGATCAGCAGCCTCGCGCCGCCCGATCCTTCGAGCGCGCGCCCCGGCGTACAGTTGCGCCGCTTGGAGATCGCCGACGTTGAGCCGCTGCGCGCCGAGATCGAAGCGTTTCTCGAAGCGGCCTCCACAGGCCAGCCGCCGCCCATCAGCGGCGCGGACGGGCGGCGCGCGCTCTCGCTCGCCCTGCGCGTCATCGAACGTATCAACGAACACACGACCAACGCCGGACTCCATGCACTGGCCGCCGCCACGCGTTCAACCTTCAAAACACCCGGCGACACTTAACACGGCGAAGCACACGTTGATCTCCAACCGCACTCACGAAGTATCAATCGACGCGCTTCTCGCCGGACGCATCGCAGCGGGCGACTTCCCTTCCGCCGTCTATCTCGTAGCCGAGCGCGAGCGCGTCGCGTTCGCCAATGCCCTGGGCGACGCCGTGCGCGAACCCGTGCGACACGCGGCGACCGTCGAGACGATCTACGATCTCGCGTCGCTGACGAAGCCGCTCGTCACGGGTCTGCTCTGCGCGCGTCGCGTCGAGCGCGGCGAGTTGGAAATGGATCGCGCCGTCGCGTCGTACCTGCCGGAGTTCGCGCCGGAGGGCGACAAGGCTTCGATCACTTTGCGCCATTTGTTGACGCACACTTCCGGTTTGCCCGCGTGGCAACCGCTCCGCTTCACGTCTCATAACCGCCGCGAACGCGCGCTGGCAACAATCGCCGCCACTGCCCTCTCGTACCCGACCGGCTCGCGCGTCGTCTATAGCGATCTCGGTTTCATCACACTCGGCCTGCTGCTCGAAAAAATCTCAGGCGCGCCGCTCGACGAGTTGGCGCAGAGTGAGATTTTCCAACCGCTCCAACTCCAAAGAACATTTTTCAGACCCGAACAGGCTTATCTGACCGGAGTGGCCGCGTGCGAACTGTCGGGCAACGCGTATGAGCGCGGCATGTGCGAAGCGGAAGGGCAGGCGGAGAGCGCGGGCGCGGCGGGCGCATGGCGCGAAGAGTTGATCTGGGGCGAGGTGCACGACGGGAACGCCTATTTCCTCGGAGGCGCGGCGGGACACGCGGGACTTTTCTCGAACGCGCACGAGACGTTTCGCCTTGCGGAACAGTTCATCGCCCGCCGCACGCAACTGCTCGCGCCGGAGACGTGCGAGTTGTTTCGCACGAACCTCACGCCGGATTTGAACGAAGCGCGTTCCTTCGCCTGGCAGTTGGCCGCAACGCCGGACTCTACGGCGGGCGACGCGCTCGCGCCCGACTGTTTCGGTCATCTCGGATTCACCGGGACGAGTTGTTGGATTGACGCTCTGCGCGAGCGCGTCTTTATCCTGCTCACCAACCGGACGCACACGCGCACGCTCCCCTTCGTCAACATCAACGGCGTGCGCCGACGCTTTCACACGCTCGCCGTCCATGCGCTCGGAGACGCGGGCAGTTTCGTCAACCATCCGCAATGAAACCACTCGACGAGACATCCCGGCACGAATCCGCGCTTTCGCCTGAGCATGTTAAGGCGGCGGCGGGGCGCGTCTCGTTCGGCGAAGCGTTTCGTTTCTGGGTGAAGCTGGGATTCATTTCGTTCGGTGGTCCGGCGGGACAGATCGCGATCATGCACCGCGAACTGGTCGAGCGCAGGCGTTGGCTGAGCGAAGAGCGTTTCCTGCACGCGCTCAACTACTGCATGCTCCTGCCCGGCCCCGAAGCGCAACAACTCGCCATCTACATCGGCTGGCTCATGCACCGCACGTGGGGCGGCATCGTCGCGGGCGCGTTCTTCGTCATCCCTTCGATCTTCATCCTGCTCGCGCTCTCTTACGTCTACGCGAAATATGGACAACTCACTTCCATCGCCGGGGTGGTCAACGGTTTCAAGCCGGTCGTGGTGGCAATCGTCGTCGAGGCGTTGTTGAAGATCGGCGGGCGCGCGCTCAAACGTCGCATCCATTTTCTCATCGCCGTCGCCGCCTTCGCCGCCATCTTTTTTCTGCACATTCCCTTCCCCGTCATCGTGCTCGCGGCGGGTCTGCTCGGACTCGCGGGCGCACGCTTCCGGCCTGACGTTTTTGCGCCGCCTGCGCCGAAGGTGTCGAAATCCGCCCAACCCTCAAAGAGTAAAGAGACGAGAGAGGAGACGGCTCGACGCGAAGTTTCACACGACGCTCAAGCTCGCGCAGCGTTCGTGATCGCAGACGACGCGCCGCCGCCCGCGCACACGCTGCCTTCGAGCGGGCGCACGCTCAGAATCCTCTTAGCGGGAATCGTGCTCTGGGTGCTGCCTTTCGCCGCGATCATCTGGTGGCGCGGTTGGGGGAGCCTGCACGCGGAGGAATATCGCTTCTTCACACAGGCCGCGCTCGTCACCTTCGGCGGAGCTTACGCCGTGCTCGCTTATGTCACGCAGGCCGCCGTCGGTTCCTTCAACTGGCTCACGCACGCGCAGGCGGTTGACGGCCTCGCGCTGGCCGAGACGACGCCCGGACCGCTCATCATGGTGCTGCAATTCGTCGGCTTCATGGCGGGTTGGAACCACCCGCCGCAAGGTTTAGACCAGACGACGAGCGCCATCGTGGGCGCACTCGTCACCACCTACGCCACTTTCCTGCCCTGCTTCATCTTCATCTTCCTCGGCGCGCCTTACATCGAGATACTGCGCGGCAACAAGAATTTGACGAGCGCGCTCTCAGGCATCACGGCGGCTGTCGTCGGCGTGATACTCAACCTCGCGCTCGTCTTCGGCGCGGCGGTCATCTGGCCGCACGGTCTTTCAGGCGGCGCGAACTTGTTCGCAGCGATCATGAGCGTGGCGGCTTTCGTCGCGCTGTACCGGCTGAAACTCGATGTCCTGTGGGTCGTACTCGCGGGCGGCGCGCTGGGATTCCTGCATGGATGGTTTTTCGCTCGATGACGAATGCCCGGCTCTATCCGCACTCTATCCGCTAACAGAACGGGAGGCGAATTTTCTGCTCTGCGGTCGCCTGCGTTCCGCCGGAGTTGTAGTAGTATGAAGGCGCGGCTGTCTGAGATGTAAAGCCGCTGCCGGGAAGTACGATTGATGCCGATCCTGCCTTTCAAGTTTACGAAGCTCATCGCGTTGTCCGTCGCGCTCGCGCTGCTCGCACAGTCTTTCGTGTCGGCGCAGGACGCTGCGACGCAGACGCGCCCGCGCCGTGTCCAGACGGAGACGCCGCCCGTTTCAACCATCCAACCTCCGCGCGTAGATGTCGCCGTCACACGACCCGGCGCGGAGCCGAACATTCGCATCGGCTTATCCACCAACGCGCGCTCCGTCACGATCTCGACGAGTGGGCAAGCCTTGACGGTGCTCCGGACGCAGCCCGGCGAAATGCACGCGCCCGCCGCGCTCGCCGTCTCGCGCGTGCGTATCGAACCGCGCATGCTCATGCCGCTTCCTGCGCCGCGCGCGGATGAGAACGGCCTGTTTCGCGTAGAGGTCGCGGCGGTGACGAGCGAGGCGCAGGCCGCTTCAATCGCGCGCGACGTGAAAGAATTGACGGGCGAAGCGCCGGAAGTCGTGCGCGATGCGGCGACGACGTGGCGCGTGCGCGTCGGCCTCCCCACGCCGCGCACGGAGGCGGAAGAACTGCGCACGCGGCTCGAAGAAGCCGGTATCGCGTCAGTCTCCCTCGTCGGCGTGCAACGTCCCGCAGGCACGACGCCGCAGCCACAGACGGAGGCCGCACGCGCACGCGAAAACTCAAACGCTCCGACCTCTGCGAAGCGCACGCAAAACAGTTCGACGGCGCACAGGAGCGAGAGCACCGGCGTGCGGCTCGCCACGCGCGCGACGCTGCCGACGCGCGGCCTCGTCGTCTCTGCGGGCGGCACGTCGCCGCTGCTCGACTCGCGCGCGCCCGTTACGTTCGCGCCCACCGAAGCGAGTGCGCCGCTTCGCTTCAACGAAAAACCTTATCGCGGGCAACTCGAAGTTTTCACCAACCTGAACGGCTCGCTCACGGTCGTCAACGTGCTCGGCCTCGAAGAGTACGTGCGCGGCGTCGTGCCGAACGAACTTTCGCCGGGTGGCTATGGCGCGCTCGAAGCGTTGAAGGCGCAGGCCGTCGCCGCGCGCACTTATGCCGTCAGCAATCGCGGCCAGTTCAACGCCGCTGGTTTCGATCTGTTGCCGACGATTCGCTCGCAGGTCTACGGCGGACTCTCCACGGAACATCCGCTCTCCACGCGCGCCGTGGAAGAGACGCGCGGCCTCATCGCAACCTATCGCGGCGAACCGATCAACGCGCTCTACACCTCGACTTGCGGCGGGCGCACCGAACACGCCGAGAACATTTTCGGCGGCGAGTTTGTCCCCTACCTGCGCGCGCGTGAATGTACCGCGCACGCCGCACACGCATCCTTAGTTTCGACCAACATTCAAACCACGCGCGAACCGCACAACCTGCGCGACGCCCTGCACGCTGCGAGTGCACGCGAAGGCGCGCTGCTCGCCGTGCATGGCTTTCGTCTGCCGTCGCGCATCAACGACGAGTGGCTGGCCGCCGCCGTCAGCGCAGAAGAGGTTCGCGCGCTGCTCGAAGTGGCCGCACGGCTCGCACGACGCCCCGCGCCGCTTGCCTCCATCAACAACGATGCGACGCGCCCGCCCGGATTCAGCACCGCGCTCGCGCTCGCGCTCGACGGGGAGAGTCGCGCCGATGTCCTGCTCTCGGCAGACGACGTGAACTACCTGCTCGCCTTCCGCGACGCCGAAGAGATTCCCGCGCAGAACCGCGCCGACGTGGCGTTGCTCCTGCGCGACGGGCATCTCACGCTCCACACGGACGCCACCCTGCGCCCGCGCCAGCCGATGTCGCGCGCACGCGCCATGCACACGGTCATCCACCTGCTCGAAGCGCGCGGACTCTTGCAGTTGCAGAAAGCGACGGCGCGCCCGCCCGTCGGCGGCGCGCTCGTGGTGCGTGCGGGCAAGTCGCCTGAGCGCGCCATCGCCGTCGCGCCCGATGCTTACCTGTTCCGCACCTTTGGCGAGCAACTTTTTCAAATGCGCAATGTGAACGTCGTCGGCGGCGAGCCGGTGGCGTATCACACGGATGCGCGTGGCGCGGTCGATTATCTGGAGTTGCAGACCGCGCCGAAGGGCGCGTCCGCCGAACGCGTCTCGCCTTACACGACCTGGACGACCACTCTCAGCGCGGGCGAAGTCGCGCATAGGCTGGCGCGCAGCGCGGGTCGCATCGGCTCACTGTTGGATTTGCGCGTCGCCTCGCGCGGGGCTTCGCGTCGCGCGCTCGATCTCGAAGTCACAGGCACGACGGGGACGGCGCACGTGCGCGGCGGTCGGATTCGCTCCGCGCTCGGCTTGCGCGAACAACTCTTCGTGATTGATCGCAAGTATGACGAGAGCGGGCGGGTGGCAAGTTTCGTCTTCACCGGGCGCGGCTGGGGGCACGGCGTCGGGATGTGTCAGGTCGGCGCATACGGAATGGCGCGCGCCGGACTCCGCTATGATCAGATTCTCAAGAATTACTACACCGACATTGCCCTGACGAAGATGTATTGATCCGAGATTGCACGATTGAGAGTCGTATGAAAGAGACAGAAACAGGCTCAGCCGTCACGCTTTTCGTCGTCCCGAATTGCCCTCTCTGCACGCACGCGCGTGCGTGGCTGGCGCAACACGAGATAACTTTCGTCGAACGCGACGTAAAACGAGACTTCGGCGCGCTGCGCGACATGTATCGTCTGACGGGACAAAATCTCGTGCCCGTCTTTGCACGCGGCGAACACGCCCTCGTGCGTCCGACCGACAAACAACTGACGGAATTTCTCGTAAATCGTCAAAGAACGTGAATCGTGAATCGTAAATCGTAAATAGAGAAAACCTGCTTTCGTCTATTTACGATTCACGATTCACGATTCACGGCACTTGCTTATGCGTTTCTCGCGTGCACAACTCGTCGGCGCGTTCGCGCTGCTCGCAGTCATCTGGGCTGTGCTGATCTTTCGTCTCTTATTTTCCGCCTCGTGAGTTCCCTCTCCAGACATCAACCGATCATCGTCGTCGCGGGGCCGACGGCTTCCGGGAAGAGCGAACTGGGCATCGCCCTGGCTCTCCGCTTCGAAGGCGAGATCATCAATTGCGACTCCGTACAAATCTATCAGGGCATAGAGATCGCCACGGCCAAAGTGCCGCCCGCAGAGCAGCGCGGCGTGCCGCATCATCTGCTCGACTTCGTTCCGCCCCACGTCAACTTCACTGCGGGCGCGTGGGCTGAGACGGCGACCCGGACGCTCTCGGAGATCGAAGCGCGCGGGCGTCTCGCCATCTTCGTGGGCGGCACGGGCTTCTACCTGCGCGCGCTCAGAGAACCGTTCTTTCCGAGTCCGCCGACGGACGAAGCGTTGCGGGCGCGCCTGACGCAGCTCAGGGAGCGACGCGGCGCAGAGCACCTGCATCGTATTTTGCGCCGTCTCGACCCGGCTTCCGCTTCGCGTCTCCACCCGCGCGACTGGTCGCGTGTACAGCGTGCGCTCGAAGTGCGCGTGCAGACGGGCGCGCCGCTCTCTCTGCAACAACCCGCGCGCCCTGCGCCGCCGCCCTTCGCCGCGCGCCTGCACATCTTTGCCCTCTCGCCTCCGCGCGACGCGCTCTACGCGCGCATCAACGAACGCGCCGCACGCCATTTTCAAGCGGGCTTGATTGAAGAAGTGAGCCGACTGTTAAAGGCAGGCGTGCCCGCCGCTTCCAACGCGCTCGGCGCGCACGGTTATCGCCGCGCGGTCGAATACCTGAACGGCGCGCGCACGCTTGAGAGCGCCATCGAACAGACCAAACTCGACGTGCGCCATTACGCCAAACGCCAGTTGACATGGTTTCGCCGCGAACCCGGTGTCGAATGGATCGAGGGCTTCGGCGACGAACCGGAAACGCAGGAGCGCGTGGCGGCGCGCGTCGGCGAGTTGCTGGCGATTAACGCCGGGTGAGCCTTGAAATTGACGTTGGCGCGAGATTAAGGGGCGGCAGGAGTGCGGCAAGAGTCGCCGCATTTTTCGTTTCGGGCGGCCTTCGTCAACATTAGCTTGTCACGCGTCACAGCGTGTTGTAATCTGACGACACTGTTTAATCGCGAGTTGATCCGCATGGAGTGTTGCCGTGGACTCTAAGCCTTCTCCCCAAAATATTCAGGACGCCTTCCTGAACACGGTACGCCGTGAGAAAGACGCCGTCACGATCTATCTGATGAACGGCGCGAAACTCATGGGTCGCATCAAGAGTTTCGACAAATTCTCGGTGCTGCTGGAAGCGGGCGCGCAGGAACAGTTGATCTTCAAACATGCGATCTCAACCATCTCGCACGCGCGCCGCCACGCGAGCGGCGAACTGCGCGGCGCACACTCTTTCGAACCGGCGGGCGAGCACAATAGCCACGACGCCTCCGAACGCGCCGACGATTAACCTCTCCCGCAGCCAGACCATCTGACGGAGTCCCAACTTTTTTGAACGGCGCATTTATCACCTTTGAAGGCATCGACGGGTCGGGGAAATCTACCCAGGTGCGGATGCTGTCGAGCGTGCTCCGCCTGCGCGGCATGGACGTGGTGCAGACGCGCGAACCCGGCGGCACGCCGCTCGGCTCGCGCCTGCGCGAAGCCCTGCTCGACGCTCAGGAACAGGTTGACCCGCTCGCAGAACTTTTGCTCTACGCCGCCGACCGCGCGCAGCACGTCCGCGCGCTCCTGCTCCCCGCGCTCGCCGCCGGTCGCATCGTGCTCTCGGATCGTTATGCAGATGCCACCGTGGCCTATCAACAGTTATTAAATGCAAAAAACATACTTTATACTGTAAGTGTATGTATGGGTGGGTGTTTTGCATTTTGTTTTCGAGGATAGATACTTTATCTATCTAAAATGAAACACAGATATACTTTTCCAAGCGAGCACGTAAAATGAGTTTAGGACTTTGCGGTCCACATAGAACTGGGAAAACAACACTTGCTCAGGCACTTGCCTCGCGTACTGGGAGGCCGTTTGTTCCGACAAATGTCAGCGCGGTCTTTGCAGAATGTGGAATAGACCCAGCAGCACCAATAGATTTCCAGACACGTCTTCGAATTCAAAATCAAATATTGGATTCTTGTGAAAAGGTTTGGCAGACAGATAGAGCACCCTTCATAACTGATCGAACCCCTATCGATTTGATGGCCTACACCCTAGGTGACATACAGGGAACAACTAATGTTAATTTCACTGAATTAGAGAGCTACATGCATAACTGTTTCGAGGTGACTAATAAAAATTTCGATGCGCTCATCATACTTCAGCCGGGCATACCATTAATTAAAGAGGGGGGCAAGGCTGCCCTGAATAGTGCTTATATAGAGCATCTGAATAGCCTCATTATTGGCTTATGCAACGACGAACGCCTCAATTGCGGAGTACTTAAAATCAAGCGGGAAATGACAGACCTAGGTGAACGTGTCCAGAAAATTCTTGGGGCGGGGCTTGATGTACGTGTGCTTCCGTGAACTGTATAGACTGATGTTATAGACTTTCAATCATCTCCACATCCGGACTTCTCCCGTCGAACAGGATAGCGAACTGATTCATCGCTGCGCTCCAGTTAGGGATCGGCATTGTCCACGGCTTACTGATGTTGCGCAAGGCCAGATACATCAGCTTGAAGACCGCCTCGTCATTCGGGAACAAGGAGCGATTCTTCGACACTTTGCGTAGCGTCATATTCAGCGACTCGATGGTGTTCGTCGTATAGACAGCACGTCTGATCTCCGAAGGATACCCGAACATCGGCACCACTCGCGCCCAGTTCGACCGCCAGGACTTTGCGATCACCGGGTAGTTGGCCGCCCACGTCTCCTCGAACTCGGTGAGTTGACGCTCGGCCTCTTCGAGCGTGGCTGCCTGATAAATCGTCTTCAGGTCATCGGCTACAGCCTTACGGTCTTTATGTAACACGTAACTTAAAGAGTGCCTGACCAGATGCACCATGCAGAGTTGCACCTGCGTCTGCGGATACAGGGCTTCGATGGCTTCGGGGAAGCCCTTCAAGCCGCCCACACAAGCGATGAAAATATCGGAGACGCCGCGGTTCTTCAACTCCGTCACGACCTGCATCCAGAATTTCGCGCCTTCATTGTCAGCGGCCCACATGCCTAAAACTTCCTTCAAGCCTTGTAAGTTCACGCCGAAGGCCAGATAAATGGATTTATTCGTGACTCGGCCATGACTCTTGACCTTCACCTGCAAGGCGTCGAGATAGAGGATGGGATAAACGGAGTCGAGCGGACGCGCCTGCCAGGTGCGGACCTCATCGAGGACGGCATCCGTTACCGTCGAGATTAAACTCGGCGAGATCTCCACCCCGTAAATCTCTTCGAGGTGCCCCTGTATCTCGCGCTGCGTCATGCCGCGCGAGTAAAGTGAGATGATCTTCTCGTCTAACCCGTCGAAGCGCGTCTGCCCCTTCTTGACGAGTTGCGGCTTGAAGTCTGAGGTATGGTCACGCGGCACGTCAATCTGCACTTGACCGCGCTTGCCGCGCATGGTCTTAGGCGTCGTGCCGTTGCGCGAGTTGCCAGAGTTATCGCCAGCGGAATCATGCTTCTCATAGCCGAGGTGGTGAGTCAACTCGCCGTCGAGAGCGCGCTCAACAAGGGCTTTAGTGAGTTGCTGAAGGAGGCCGTCTTGACCGAGCAAGTCTTCGGGCATCTGGTAGTCTTTGAGCAGTTCGTCGAGCAGTTCGGGTCGAATCGGTGGCATAATCACATCTCCTTTCGAGACTGTATGGTTGATTATTGCCACTTACACAGATTTTAGAGAACCTCCTTATAAACCACACACTCTTTTCTAGGTGAGTGATGGAAAAGTTCTTGGAATAATGGAGTGTCTATGTCTGCTCTATCTTTTGCAATTATGCTTTTAACTTTGAGAAGGAAAGGCTTAACTTCCATATGTGCGCCACTAGAAGTTATCTATATAATTTGTATCTCAGCTAATTTAATCTTTATCTTTATTAACAATTTCTGGGTCGAGAATGGTTAATTCATGTGCGAATCTTTTCTTTAGCACCAGTTGAAATTCTGAGCATCTTTCAATATCTTTTCTATCAAATAGGATTCTACTTCTTGAGTCAGCTACTTCATCAATTCCATGGATTTCCAAGAATTCATAGGCATCCTTTAGCGCTGAATCAACTGCGCCTATTCGTAACTTAACTGTCGATGCGGGACTACCAGGGGCGATTCCCCAAAAGTAGCCTGCATCTCTGAAATATTTAGGCTGCTCAGGATTGGTGAGCCAAGATCTAAAAACTTGATTATCCATAATACTTTTTATTGTATTGTGCAAAGCTCTCGTAACTTTGACCTGAACAGTTTCATCATCAGGTTTTAATCGTGCTGCAAATGCAAGACCTTTGGTTGTTAGCCTATAGACTCGGCTATTCTGTTTTGCTAAAAACCCATCATTAACCAAGCCTTTAGCCCCTAGAGATTTACCGCGGCTATTTATTTCCTTACTCAGTCTATCTACATCAGGATAGACCTTTTCATAGCCACGCAGCCCCCAAGCCTCATGATCCTGCTTCCACGCTTCTACCAATAGATCCTCTAATGTAAAACTCTTGTTAATGTCTCCTCCTGTACATTTAAGCGCAGCTAAGAGAGCCTTTTCCTTTAGCCCGAGGCGTGACTCAGTCATTCCAGTCCTCCACCGCTCTCAACGTAGACCTTCAACTCCTGCCACATCGCTTGCTTGAGGTTTATCTGATTTCGTTCTAGAGATTGTTTATGTATCAACCAAAGGTCTGGCCTTTCATCTTCACCCCTACTAGTGAACTCTTGCTGCATATGAACCTGAGCTACCATCTCGACAAGTTGCTGTGCATGAAACAT
>DASWNS010000105.1:0-8072 GCA_036399115.1 Pyrinomonadaceae bacterium
TGAGTCAGAAGATTAGCTCCTGATTCGCCCGCCGTTTGAAATGTCTCAGGGCTACCGGCGGCAGTGATCCAGAAGGGGAGTTCGCGTTGGATCGGGCGCGGTGAAATCTTCACCTCCACGTCGTTGCCCGCACCGCCCTGATATGTGACCGCCTCTCCTCTCCATAGCTTGCGCACAATTTCGATGCCCCTCAGCATCGCTTCCTTGCGTTGTGCATACTCGTGCGGCGCAAACACGAAATCGTCGGAATGCCAGCCCGAGGCGAAAGAGACGCCCACCCTGCCGTTCGATAAATTGTCTACGACCGACCATTCCTCCGCGACCCTGATCGGACTGTGCAGCGGTATCACCACACTCCCGGCTCTGATCTGGATTTGCTCCGTGATGGTGGCGATGGCCGCGCTGGTGACGGACGGATTCGGGTAGAGTCCGCCGAACGCGTGGAAGTGGCGTTCGGGAGTCCACACCGCAGCGAAGCCGTTCCGGTCTGCAAACTTCGCCCCTTCGAGGAGCAGCCGGTATTTATCTGCGCTCGTTTGATCGTCGTCGCTGGCGAAATAGAAGAGGCTGAAAGCGATCTCCCTATTCGTTCGCCTCACGGTCGAGGGGGCGGCGAGGGCGGCTCGCTCCGGTTCTCGCTGGAGAATGACGTTGAAGCCTCTGGCAAGCGTCCAGAACAGTTCAAGCACGGAGATGTCGAAGGAGATACTCGTGACGGCCAGCCACGTCTTTCCGACGCCTTCGCTTTCGATGCGCTGGTCCATCGCGGTAAAGAAGTTGACGACGTTGCGATGAGCGACCATCACGCCCTTCGGCTCACCCGTCGAGCCGGACGTGTAGATCACGTAGGCGAGGTTGTCCGCGCTCGCACTCGCTTCAAGGTTCTCCGCTTCATGCGTGGCGATCTCCGGCCAGTCCGTATCTACACAGACAACCCGTGCCGCGACGCCCACGGTTCCCGCCGCCAGACGTTGCTGCGTCAGCAGCACTTTCACTTCCGCATTTTCGAGCATGAAAGCCAGACGCTGCGCCGGATAGGAGGGATCGAGCGGCACGTATGCTCCACCGGCCTTGAGCGTGCCGAGGAGCGCGACCATCATCTCGATTGAACGCTCCATCAGGATACCGACCAGCGCATCCGGTTCAATCCCCAACTCCTTCAAGAACCGCGCCAGCCTGTTGGCTCTCCGGTTCAACTCCTCGTAAGTGACCTGCTCGTTCTCGAAGGTCAGCGCGACGGCACCGGGCGTGCGCTCAACCTGAGCCTCGAACAACCGTTGGATACATTGTTCATCGGGATAGTTTGTCTCTGTCTCGTTCCATTCGCGCAGCAGTTGATGTCGCTCGGCCTGTGGTAATAACGGAAGCGTGGAAACGGTCTGTGCGGGAGAAGCGGCGATGCTTTCCAGCAAGGTTTCAAAATGCTGCGCCATGCGCTGAATTGTCGCCGGGTCGAAGAGGTCTGAGTTGTACTGCAACGATGCCCCAAGCCCGCCGTCAACTTCCGCCATCATCAACGTCAGGTCGAACTGCGCGACACGTTGTTCCAGAGCCATTGATTCGAGCGCGAGTTCTCCCAGCTTCATCTGCGCGCCCGTTTCGCCTAACGCAAACGAAGCGAGTCCTTCATCGTCGAGCAGGTGCGCTCGCTGCAAAATGAAGACCGCCTGAAAAATCGGTGAGCGGCTGGCGTCCCGGTGCGGGTGCAATTTTTCTACCAGCAGGGGAAAGGGATAATCCTGATGTGCGAAAGCATCGAGAACAGTCTGGCGAACTTGAGCCAGAAAAGAGTCGAAGGTTGGATTGGCCGATAGGTCTGCACGCAAGGCCAGGGGGTTGATGAAGTAGCCGACCAGCCCCGCCAACTCAGCCCGGCTCCGACCCGCGACAGGCGACCCGACGATGATCTCTTCCTGACCGCTATAGCGATAGAGAAGCACCTCGAATGCCGCCAGCAGCGTCATGTAGAGAGTTGCTCCGCGTGCCACGCCGAGCGTCTTGAGTTTCCGCGTCAACTCCTCGCTCAACTTGAAGGATTGAGATGCTCCGCGAAAAGTTTGCATGGGCGGGCGCGGCCTGTCGGCTGGCAGGTTCAACACAGGCAACTCGCCCGCTAGTTGCCGCTCCCAGTATCTCCAGGACGCCTCCCCTGCGCTGCCCGACAACATGCGCCCCTGCCAACGAACGTAGTCGCCATATTGGAGCCGCAACGTTGGAAGCTCCGCGCGAACGCCTGACTTCTCCGCTTCATACAGCGCGCCCAATTCCTGTATGAGCACGGCCAGCGACCAGAAATCGGCGATGATGTGATGGACGGACAGCAGCAGGACGTGTTCGCCAGCCGGACGCGTAAACAGCCGCACACGCAGAAGCCCGCCCTCCTCCAGTTTGAACGGACTGTGAGCTTCTTCGACGAGCCGCTCCTGCAAAGCGGCATCGTCGCGGTTCGCGGCCTCTTCGATCTCGAAGGAGAGAGCGACGCTCTGTTGAATCTTCTGTAGAGGCTCTCCGAGCGGCGCGCTAAAACTTGTACGCAGCGAAGGATGACGCGCCACGAGCATCTGAAATGCGCGCCGGAGATTGTCAGGATTCAACTCGCCCTTGATTCGCACGGCGGCAGAGATGTTGTAGGCCGTACTCTCCGGCGCGAGTTGGTAGAGAAACCACTGAGCCTGCTGGCCGTGAGAGAGGGGAAACTCCGTGGCCGCTTCCGGCTCGGCGGAAAGAGCGGCGGCGTTTTCCTCCCGTGTGGCATCCGTTGTTCGGGCTGTCGCCTGTTCGGCGATCTGCGCGATGCTGGAACCCTGTAGAAAATCGGTAATGGATATACAGACTCCGAGGTTGGACTCGATGCTGTGCATCAACTCGGTCGCCATCAGAGAATCGAGGCCGTACTCTATGAACGGGCGTTTGACATCGATCTTTTCAGCCCCCACCCCCACTCTCGCGGCCACTTCCGACTGAAGCCACGCTGCGACCGACTCCGCACTGTCGAAAGAGAGGGGCAGGTTTGAAAGTGAGGCTTCCTGCGAGTCGGCAGAGGCTTCCCGCCACTCTGCCGTGATCTTGAGTTCACCCTTGAGAAACGCTTCGCGGCAGGCGCGTCTCTGAATCTTCCCGCTCGTGGTCTTCAGGATACTTCCCGGTTTGAGGAGCAGCACGGCTGACGCCTGCACCTCATGCTCCTGCGCCACCCGCTGGCGGATGGCGTCAATAATCCGACCCGCATCCGTCTGTTGACGCTGATCCTGCTCCTGAACGATCACTAGACGCTCAACGCCCGTCTCATCGAGGGAGAAGGCTGCGCCACAGCCGGGTCGTAATGCCGGGTGGCACAGTTCGACGGTGCGCTCGATGTCTTGAGGGTAGTGGTTGCGACCCCGAATGATAATCAGGTCTTTCAGGCGACCGGCGATGAATAGTTCCCCGTTCTGTAAAAATCCCAAATCGCCCGTGCGTAGAAAAGCGCCTTCGCCGGTGTCTGCGAGACGGGCGCGAAACGTGTGCTCCGTCTCTTCAGGCCGGTTCCAGTAACCCTGCGCCACGCTTCGACCGCTCACCCAGATTTCGCCCACCTCACCCGGCAACCGCTCGACACGCGATTCCGGGTCTACCACCAGCACCTTTTGCCCCGGCAGTGCTCCGCCACACGCGACCAGCGCATTCCGGCTCCGGGTAGTGTTGGCGGTTGCTTCCCCGCCCGCCCCATCCTCAGAGAGCGTCTGGCCTGCATGATTCACAAAGGGCAGATTGGCTCCATCTCTTCCGCTCACCAGCAGCGTCGCTTCCGCGAGTCCATAACACGGGTGAAAGGCTTCACGACGAAAGCCGCTGGGGGCGAACGTCGTTGCAAAACGTTCCAACGTTTCCCTGCGGATCGGTTCGGAGCCGTTGAAAGCGACGCTCCAACTGCTCAAATCCAGAGTCGCACGCTCTTCGGGTGTGACTTTGCGCACGCACAGGTCATAAGCGAAGTTTGGGCCGCCGCTCGTCGTGGCCTTGTATTCCGAGATGAGTTGAAGCCAGCGGAAGGGCTGTTGCAGAAAAGCTACGGGTGAGATGAGGATGCATCGCGCGCCGAGGTACAAAGGCTGGATCACGTTCCCGATCAATCCCATGTCGTGATAGAGAGGCAGCCAACCCACAATCACCGCTTCCTCTGTTTGTTGAAATACTCTCTGTATCAATCCCTCGTTATGAAGAAGATTGCCGTGGCTCACCATCACGCCTTTGGGCGCGGCGGTAGAGCCGGAGGTATATTGGAGGAAAGCGAGCGTGTCGCCGTTCAAAGCAGGTTCAAGCCATTGGTCTGCGAGGTTCGCGGCGAGATTATCGGTTGACAGCCACGGCAGGCGTTGTAATTCCGGAGACTGCTCAAGTAAAGGCTCGACTCTGGACAAGAGCGACTCGGTGGAGAGCGCCATCGTGGCCCCGGCATCGGTCACGATGCTTTGAAGCCGCAGCAGATTCCGATTAAGGCGCGGCGGGTAGGTCGGCACGGCGACCGCGCCCGCATAGAGGCAGCCGAAGAATGCGGCGATGTATTCCAGCCCCGCCGGGTAGAGCAATAAAACTCTTTGCCCTTCCCTGCCCTGCGCCTGAAGTTGAGACGCAATAGCCCGCGCCCGCCGGTCTAACTCTCCGTAGGTGAAGTGGGTTTCGGCCACGTCGCCGCCCGCGAGAAAGGTATAGGCCAGCCGGTCGGGTTGATGCAAAGCTCTATGCCTTAGCAGTTCAACCAGAGATGAAAATTCTCTCTTCATGTCGGAACCAGATTCAGGGTATGCGCTCATCGTACTTGACATCCCTCACGCTCTCAGCCGCACAGGCGAACGGC
The DNA here is from genome assembly GCA_036399115.1 of Pyrinomonadaceae bacterium. Classification (GTDB taxonomy): domain Bacteria; phylum Acidobacteriota; class Blastocatellia; order Pyrinomonadales; family Pyrinomonadaceae; genus JAIVJZ01. The sequence continues at coordinate 4,838 of DASWNS010000105.1, forward strand.
TATTTATTCAAACAACTCTCCCCGCACAAACGAAGTTTGCGTCTGCGGCTCCGGGGTGAACCATATCGCTCAGGGCGGCGCGCGACAGTCGCGCCCGAGTCGAAGTCGTCTTGCTGCTTAAATAGCCCGCGCCCCGAAAAAATTTAGTAATTGGTTTAAGGAGTAACGGAGAAGTAACCGTGTTGCACTTGATTGCCGTGTTGCTGCCCGCCGCACATCGAACGCTAACGGCCTACTTTCGGCAAGCGGAAGGGTAAAACACCCCGCCGCTTTTATGTCTGCATTTTGAGCGTGAAGGTTTTTCTCACGAAGGTTAAGTCGCTCGGTAACACCGGAGATGAGATGGTGTGCGCTGGCCTCGGTTGATAAACGGAGCCGGGAAGTTCGGGCAGCCCTCTCGATTCATCTACCACGACCACGCTGACCGGCTCCATCGATTTCAGAGACAACGTTAGCTCGATGCCTTCTGCTGGAGGAGCGCAGTATTGCAACGACCAACGCTTGCCGGGGTTTCTCTTAGGCTGCTCCGCGCCCTCCCGAACCGGCTTCCCATTGACCACTGCCTGCTGCACTGTAGCATCAACGAATATAGACATAATCGCTGCCTGTCGCGGTGAGTTCACCCGAAGGCGCAACAGTCGTCCGCCGTTATCCGCCCTGTCTTCGAGCACCGAAACCTCAGGCGCGCTCAAAGATGCGACCGGGGCTGCGCCTTTTAAATAACCTTCGCCGCCCCACGGCAAGTACTCCGTCAATGCGCCCTTTTGCGCGCCCGCAGTGAAAAACTGGGAACTCCACTCGTCCAGCCTCTCATCACTACTCACCCAGACCGCTTTTTCGATGTCGGCATTAAGTGCATAGAAGACACTATCCTGCCGGGGATGATCTTTATTGACACCCGCTCCGGCCACAGCCGCGACGATCAACAACAGGCTCGCCACGGCAGCCCCCCCCGGCAACAGCCAACGCTTAGGGGCGGCAGCCAGATTGCGCTGCGGCATGATCATCCCTAGCGACAACACCATCAGTGCGCCCAGCATAGCCGCCGCGCCCAAGCCCAGCGCGACGAAGAGTTGATATATCATCGGCGACAGCAATACGAGCGAAGGCACGGCGCACAGTGTAAGGACAACCTGTTTTTTCAGCGAGACATGGTTTTCGTCTTTAGCTGCGAAGAGGTATCCCAGCGCGACGAGGCTGAATAACAAAGGCCATGCCAGCAAGTAGCTCCCACCGGGAAGATATAGATGCGAAAGTATCAGCAATATCAACAGGAACAACAATCCGCCCAGCGTTAGATTTCCGATGCTGGTCTTTTTCTGAAACCATATATAGATGATCGAGGTCGAGGCGAGAACCAGCGCCGCCACGCCCAACAGGTATAGACTGCTGTGAGACGTATCACCTTGAGGAATGGCGCTGACCCCCCGCTGCAACGCGCGCGTGATCCACCCAACGCACATCACAAGCGCCGCAGCGATTATGATATTGAGAAGCAATACGAAAAAACCAAGAATGATTCCTAAAACACTCAGCCGCCCTTGCTTGAAGCCATATAGGACAACTCCGGCAAACATCAACACGATCAAGGCGGTTAAGGCTACAGCCCAAGTAGGCGAGTAACTAACCAGCGTTCGGCCTAGAATATCGAAGTAAACCGAGTTTCGTTCCCCTCTACCATCTAAGCTCAGGTTGCCGAAGTGACGTGTCAAAGACAGGGCATACGAGCCACTATGTTGAAGGCTGCCTTCATCAATCTTTTGAAAGTTATCGAGGCTCGTGTGGTAATGACTGAGGCCATCGATGTAGGCGAAATTGAGTCCCTGCCATCCCGCGTTTCTGAAAACAGTGAAATCCGTATCGTTCGGGAGCAGCTTGTAGATGTCATACGACAGCGAATTAGCCACCGGGTGCGGAGCAGCTTTAGCAAACTCGTTGATGATCGACCCGTTCTTATCACTTGTCTCAAACATTACTGATGGACCGCCTGTGCCACGGGCTTCGAAATTGAGCACCAGCCCGACGTCTTTCGCCCAGGGGTGTTCATTCACGAAAGCTCTCGCTCCCAGCATGCCGACCTCTTCGGCGTCGGTAAAGAGAAAGATCACATCGTTCTTCAAGGGCGCGCCTGCCTTCAACGCGTGTGCGGTTTCAAGCAGCGTCGCCACGCCGGAGCCGTCATCGCTCGCCCCATAGCTTGTCGGAACGGAATCATAATGTGCTACGAGTAAGATGGCTTTACCGTCGTTACTGCCTTCAAGCCTTGCCAGGATATTTTCCACCGTAGCGGCACGGAAACTGTTGCCCCATCTGTAATCCGCGACAGTGGTTTTTTGTGTTTCCGGTTTTAATCCGATGGCATTTAAGTCTGCGAGAAGATAATCACGGACAACTGCGTGTCCGTCTGAGCCAATCGGATGCGGTTGCTTGCTTATTACCGCAAGTTTTTCCATTGCCCGCCCGGAGGAAAATTCCGTGACAGGCGCGCTCGCAGGCACGATGGCGGGGGGCTTTAATAGATAAATTGAAAAAAATATTAACAGGACGATAAACAAAAGCGTCGCAATCCCAACCACTAGAGGAACTTGTGACGAAACCGGGGGTCGCGGTTGCGTTAAAGTTGAGATGTGAGCCTGTGCGCGCACCATATTCTCTGACCTCCATGAATCTTTCACTGGTAAAGAGGATCACTATTAAATTTTGAGGAGCTTATTGTCTGTCAGACTTGCACTGCATTTTGAATAAGGAGGGATCCGAAAAACTGTAATTATATCGCCGAGAATTTGAATAACCGTGCAAAATAGTCTGTTCTTAAGGCAAAGCTACCGCATATTGAGCCAAGCACTCAATTTCGAACTATGAAAATCAAGGAGAGTTACAGTGCTGGATCAGGCTTAATACGAAAGAATTTGCCTGACCCTACTCCTTGATCTTTAACACCTACCCGTTTATCGCTAAGTGGTGCGTGCAGATGCCGGAAACTCTAAGCTGACATCTGAACTTCACGTTCGTGGACTAATCGCTACAGCCAGGTCAAAACTTGTTGGGGCGAATGGTTCACACGGTGCGGCTTTATTCTCTTGGTAGACGCCCGACATTCCGTACAGACACATGTCGCTGGCTAACTTATAAAGTGACTTTCTTTGACCGATTCTTCTTCGATAATAAGATGGATATCGTAGGTTATTGCTTCGAACAATATGCGCACACGGTCAGAATTTTTGATTTTCTTGTC
>DASWNS010000106.1:0-8102 GCA_036399115.1 Pyrinomonadaceae bacterium
CGAAGGAGTGATGATGAGCAGGCCAGCGTAGATCTTCACACACGACGGGATAACCTACGCGCCGTGTATTCAATATGATGCGCCCCTCCGGCTTTGAACGCCGGGCATGTTATCGCCTTTCAGCCAGACGAAAGGGGCGAGAGTTAGTCTCTCGCCCCCTCGCCTTCGTTCCGTACGCAGGCCGCTTGCCCCTGTCCAACAGCCTGCCTCAGTAGGTGGGCGGGCCGTCCGTCTGGTTGGGGTACAGGTGGAGGTACAGGACGGAATCGTGTATGGCGGTGCTGGAGTAGGTATGAGGGGAGACATAACCGGTCGCCATGTAAGTGCCTCGTGCGCGGACGTAGATGGACCTGCCCAGCGGCAGCGTGGCACCGTTGAGAAACCAGCCGCCTGCGCCGCGCGTAGCCTCGCCGACGGGATTGTACGTGTGGCCGTCGGTCGAAACTTCGAAGACGACCCGCTCGACCTCAGGTGCCGCACCGCTTCGCGCCCAGTGGATAGAGGCAGTGTCGTCGGCCCACAGTTTGACGGAGAGTTGTTGCTGCGCCGCTTCGTTGTTGAGCAGACGTTTCAGCCCGGACGCGCCCATGAGCGGCCTGCCGTCCGGCTGCAAAAGCACGAAGTAGTTGGAGCCATCCCTGTACGAGTTGTGGGATGTGTCAACCGTCCCGTCGGCGTTCAGACGCATGTAGCGCACCTCGGATGCGGAGCCACTCATGCCACTGATGATGATCTTGCCGTTTGTCTGCAAAGCGATGGAAGTGACACTGAAGGGGGCGTAATAGCTACCCCCCCACGGCTTGAAGTTGTCCAACGTACCGTCGCTTTTGAGCCGCGCGAGAGACGGACGGCGCACCCCGCCAATGTAGTCGAACAAGCCGCCGATCAGAATGCGTCCGTCCGGTTGCACCGCCATGGCATGAGCAGTCGCCCCGACATTCGGGTTGAAGGAGGTGTCCAGCGTGCCGTCGGCGTTGAGGCGCGTCACGCCTCGACGCTCCTGCCCGCCTATCCGTGAAAAACCGCCGCCGAGCAGAATCTTGCCATCCGGTTGTAACGCGAGGGACGTGGGGTTTTTGTCCGGGTTCGGGTTAAAACTCTCGTCGATGGTTCCGTCGGCGTTGAGACGGGCGAAGTAATTGCGCGGGTGCCCTGCCTCTTTCCTGAATGGCCCAGCCACCAGAATTCTGCCATCTGCCTGCACCGCGATGATGTTCACAGTGGTTTCAGAGAATGAGCTGGTGAACTGAGCGAAGGTGCTGTCGAGCGTACCGTCGCCGTTGAGTCGCGCCAGGTATGGACGCGGCTGGGAACCGGCGTACCTGAACCTGCCGCCGATGATGATCTTGCTGTCAGGCTGCACCGCGATGGCATGGACTTCACCGCCCCCCACGTAGCAGGAGAAGGACTGGTCAATTGTACCGTCCACGTTGAATCGCGTGAGGAGAGAAGATTGACCGGACACACCGCTCGCCAGTATGCGGCCATCAGGCTGCACCGCCATCCCCCAGCCGGCCTGTGGCAACTTGAATGAAGGGTCAGCCATGTTCGCGCCGTCGGGGTAGCTGTCCCCGGCGACGAGCCGCGCCACGCGCCTGCGCACCCGACCGCCTGCTTCCGTGAACTCTCCCCCGATGAAGGCGCGCCCGTCCTCCAGTCCACCGACAGCATGGACGGGGCCGTTCGGCTCCGGATTGTAGGCGATGTCCAGCGTGCCGTCGGCGTTGAGACGTGCGAAGCGGTTGCGTGACTGCCCGTTGACCTGCGTGAAGAGTCCGCCGATGAGCGTTCTGCCGTCAGACCGGGTCGCAATAGCCCTAACGCTGTCGTTAGCGCCGCTCCGGAAGGGGTCGTCGAGCGTTCCGTCGGGATTGATGCGCGCGAGGTGTTCGCGAACCTCCCAGCCGACCCGCGTAAAGGGGGAGTGTTGCAAAAACTTTACGACGATACAAGATATTGAGGCGGCAGCACTTTTTCAGCTCAACTAATTGCGGGCAAAATATTTTTTGCCACACTACCTCGTCAACTGGGTCAATGCCCACCATGCAGCGTTGCTCGAAGCTGAGCCGTCTGCGTCTACGCCCGCCGTGGTCGAACTCGACGAGTTGTTCACCTTCGTTGGCTCAAAAAAACGCAAGCCTATGTCGTCCACAGCGGTAGACCGGGCAACGAGCTGCATGGCTTTGCCCAAAAAGTCAAAAACTTGTGGATATGTAGAGGACGCCCAACAGCGATTCTTATTTCTCAGAAGCTGAAACGTAATTGCAGTTCGACGCGGCGATTCCCCGCCGCCTGTCCGCCGCCGCCACCTCTGCCGAATCCTCCCGCGCTGCCGATTGATTGACCGAAGAGTGGCGAGCTGAGATTGCCGACCGGTTGGCCTGCGTTAGTGTTGTTGAAGAGGTTCTGAACATTGACCGATAAGTTCAGGTTGTAGCGATAACGCTCGGAGATATCTCCGCCCGCGCCCCCGCTGCCTCCCCGACGACCACCACCGCCACCTCGTCCGCCGCGTCGTCCGCCGCCAAGTCCACCGCCGCCGCCACCCGTTGCGTCTCCCCCCGCCCCGGCTGTCGGCGCGACCACCCCGCCGAAGCCGAAGGACTTACTTGTGCGTAAGTTCACGACGAAGAAAGAAGGCCCCGTCGCGTAGTTGCGCGGGATCATAGCCTGACCGGCGGACGGAGTAACATCAAATGTTCCGAAAGGCGTGACCCTCACACCGGGGTCAGACAGATCGTTGGCGAAGGCGGGTCGCTCGGTAAATAACGTGTCTCCGTTCACATCACGTCCGAGGGTGATGTTGAAGGGTCGGCCTGAGTTGGCGATGACGATGGGGCTTAGTCTGATGTCCCAGGGCAGCCCGGTGATCGTCCCGAAGAGAGTGAAGCGGTGACGTATGTCCTGCGCAGACCTGCCGTACTCGCCCGACAAATCATACTGGTTGGCCGGGAAGGTATTCGCCCCGTCCGTGTCGCTCCGCGCGCGGTTGAAGACGTAGTTTCCAGACAGGCTGAGCCGTTGGCTGAAGCGGTTGTTGACATTGACGATGAGTTGTTGCTGGTTGAAACGTCCGCTCGATTCATACTGGAAGATGTTGCCCTGGTCCGGCAGCGGGCGCACGAGGAGCGTGCCGGGGAGCGGGGCGTTAATGTTGCGCGAGCGCAGGACGTGCAGGGTGCGCGCGTTGACGAAGTTGATGGAGAGCGTCGTGCGCCAGGGCAGTTGCCGCTCGACGCTGAACGCGGTCTGCAAGGTGTAGGGCGTCAGCAGATCAGGTGCCAGTTGTCTGACAATCTGCGGGACGGAGAATGCCCGCAGCGTCTCGATGGACGGAATCGTGGGGAACAGGCCGAGGATTTCTTCCCCGCCGGGAGATGTGCTCGTCACGAGGAATTGTTGCTGGTTCACTCCGTTGAACCGCTCGGCCTGCAAGAGCAGGTTCTCTCGCAGGGTGTCGTAAAAAATGCCGAAGCCCCCGCGAATCACGGTCTGTTGTCGCCGCCCCTGTCCGCCGTCCGGCGACCACGCGAAGGCGAGGCGCGGGGCGAAGTTCAAGCCCGAGCCGATGTCTGTCTGCCAGTCATAGCGCAGCCCGGCGGAGATGGTCAGGTTTGGCCTGACCCGCCAGTCGTCCTGTATGAAGGGGCTGAAGTCGGAGCGCGTGATGCGCGCCTCCGGGTCGCCTGCGGAGATGGAGAATTGCGCTGGTCGCGCCCCCGCCAACCCGAGCAGTGTCTGCCGGTACTGTTCAAGCGAGGTGAAGGTGAAGGTGCCGGCAAAGTTCTGCTGTGAGACATCAGTCAAACGGAGATGGCGGAATCGCGCGCCCGCCTTCAGAGAGTGGTTGCCGGAAACCCACGAAGTGAAGTTCTGCAACTCGAACCGGTTTTGATCGTTCGTCGAGAGGCCGACTTGCGCGCCCCCGCCCGTAAAGGCTTCCTGCACGCGAAGTGTCGGCGCGGAGAGTCCGCCCTGGCGGATGCTGCGGTTGCGCTCGAACTGGAAGCGCGTCTCATTGATCACCTGCTGGTTAATGACGGCAGTTTCCGTCAGTTGAAAAGTGTGCTGCGTTCCCTCGGAGTTAAAAGCGCGCTCCGGCAGGTTGAAGTCTCCGATGCCCTCGTTCTCGCTGCGCGAACGCTGATAGGTGTAGCGCGCGACGAGTGTGTTGGCCGGATTCAGTTGCCAGTCGATTCGAGGGCTGAAAGTGGTGCGACGCGCGGGCGTCAGAATCGACTGGTTAAAAGCGATGGGGTTGAGCGACGGGTCGAGGATGACGGCGTTGATCACGTCGTTCTCGTCCGTCTCGTTTCTTTGAAAGTCGAAGAAGAAAGATACCTTGCCGGGAATAATGGGGCCGCTCAGATTGCCGCCGAAGCGTCGCGACTGGAAGGGCGCGCGTGTGAACGCGAAAGGGTTGCGCGCGTTCAGGCTCTCGTCGCTGAAATTGAAGAACGTCTGGCCGCGAAATTTGTCCGTGCCCGGTTTGGTGAAGACTTCGATCCGCCCGTATCCGAGACGTTCATATTCCGCCGAGAAGGGGTTCCGGTTGATGCGAATCTCGCGGATGGACTCTTTCGGCGGGAGCCGCCCGCCGCTGAACCCGTCTATGTAAATCTCTCCTTCCCCTTCGGGTCCGGCTGAAGGACCAGCCAACGCCTGAAGGGCATCCGCCAGAGAGTCTGGGTCATCAGGCAGCGCATCCAGTTGCGCTCCCCTGATGACGACCGCCCCGGCTTCGGACTCCGGATCAGTGCTGATGGGTGCCTCGGACGTGACGGTCACCTCCTCGGCTTCGATGGCGACGTTCAGAATAATGTCGAGCGCGTTGGTAGTTCCTGCCGTCACTTCGACTTCCGTATTTTCGTAAACGTCGAAGCCGGGCGACTCCACCCTCACCGTATAGCGGGCGGGCGGAAGTGCGGCGAAGACATACTGACCCTCATCGCTGGTGGTCGCCGTGCGCGCGACGCCCGCGGCATCCGTCGCCGTCACCGTCACGCCGACAACCAAGCCCCCCAGTACGTCCTGCACCTGCCCGCGCAGAGTCCCCGTGGAACTCTGTGCGAAAGCAAAGTTGGAACAAAAAAGCAGCGCTGCCAGTATCAGGGCGGCAGTCCGCCCTTTCCCTCCGTTGACCATTCGCATTATCCCCTTGGTTTCATAGTTCGGTTAGGTGCTTCTCTTTTTAAGGGGGGTGAAAAGATGACGCAGTAAGAGGGGGGTTAACTAAATCGTATGTTTCCGCCTCCGGGTCAGGGTGTGTCTCTATCGCCCGTGCCGCCGCCGATAACTCCGCCCGGCAGACCGGGACTCATACCATCCGCCGGATCTGAGCCACGCTGGAAGCGTCGCATCCGCTGGATGATCTCGGCATCACCCGTGATGAGAGTTGCCGCCGTCACGCGCGCGGCGTCCGTTCCAGCCGTGCCCGTGACCACGACGGCATCACCCTTTTTCAGCTCTGAGAGGGTGATCGGCGGAAGGTTCTCAAGCATTTGCCGCGCGCCGCCACCGCCCGCCCGCTGCCCGTCCGGCTGACGCTGTCCTTCCTGACGCTGTCCGTCCTGGCTCCGGCCTTCCTGCCGGGACTGGTTTCGCCGACCGCCGCGCCGCTCGCCATCTTGTCGTCCCCCGGCAGAGGCTTCGCCTCCCTCACGCCGCTGTTCTCTACGCTGTTCTCTTCTTTCCCTGAGAGTCTCCGCATACTCTGCCGGGATGCGCCGGAGAGTCGTGTTCGCGTTGAAGGCCACGATGATCGGCTGCCCCGTCGAATTGTCTCTGATCGTAATTTCGCCGCGTGTCGCGTCCACAGCCTCGACCGTGCCGGTCAGCCTTGCCACGGTGCCGGAAATTATCTCCTCTGCCGCGAGGCGCGAGCCAGTTCGGTTACCCAGAGCGCGCAATTGATCGCCTACACGGATGTCTGTGAAAGCACCGGGGACGGCGTCGGCGGGGCGCAGCGAACCGGGCGCATAGCGGCGGAATTTCACGTCGCCCGACGCGACGACCGTGATCGTTTCTACATCCTGACGCGAGCGCGCTTCGATGGAGAGTTCCTTCTTCGCCGGGTCAATGGCGACGACGCGCCCGTTCACACCACGCGCCCGCCAGTCTTCCCGTTCCTGCTGGCGGCGGGCTGCTATCGCCTCACGCGCCATCACGATGACCTGTCGCGCTGCCATCTGGCCGCCCGCAGCGCCATTAGGCACGAGGACGCGATCCCCGACCTTGATGTCGGAACGGGTAATGCCTTCGGCTTTATCGAGGCTTGTCTGACCGGGCGGCAGACGGCGGTAGGTCGTCCGCTCGTCTGCCGCTACCGTGACGGACGAGCCTGCGTCAGTCTTAACTGTGATCTGTCCGGAAGCCTGATCCAGAGCCGTCACTTCGCCCACGAGATGCTGCGTCTGTTGTGCGGCGCGGCTGACGGCTCCGGCGGCGACGGGCGAGAGGTGCCCGATAGAAACAACCACCAGCGAAATATTCAGGAACGCCGAGGCAATAGTGTGCAATTGGTTCTTCATATTCTTCACCGAGATTCTTTTCATCAAACACCGTCCTGTTTTAATCAGTGGCGGACGAGGAGAGCGCCGACCTTAGTCGATCTAAGTGACGGACAGGGCAAACGTGAGAATGACTGTTGCTGAAAACGTCGCGCGTGGCATCTGCTTCCCCTTGCTCTGTAAACCATCTGACTGACCGGGCGGTGGAACATCTTGCCTCGACAGTTTGAGAAGCCTGCTACGGTTCAAAAGAAACCGGCTCAAAACGGCGGGCAAAAATCAACGTGCCTACGTTTGACTAAGTTATGCTGAGACTTTTTACCGCAACAGTCTGAGGCAGCGGTTGTGATTTTGTCTGTACTAAAGCGAGCACAAAAGAACGCTTTGGAAGGCCGCATTTATGACATTCGGACGGGCGGCTTTGTGGCGGGAGCTAACGTGGCGGAGGCAGGAGTGAGTATGGAGAGTCTGCGCATACCCGGTATCGTCGCAAGCTCACGCCGTGGGTCTTACAACAGGTGACTGACGCGCGCGGCGCAGGAAGTCGCCGGGATGCGGCTTCGTAGGGCTTATCGAAATGAGAAACGGGCGGAGACGACAATTGCGATTGCCGTCATAGCTATCTCACACAGCCGCTTGACCGCGTTGAAGCCGCCCTGAACCTGAGGGTGGCTGGAAGGTTAGAAGTTGTGCGTGTCAGGCTACTCGTGTCAGGCTACTCGTGTCAGGCTACGGGTTGATGCTCAGGCGCGACGCGGCCTTCGACGGCCACAGTTCTTCCAATTGCCGGTAGTCGTCGAGCACGACGATGCGGTCTTCATGAAACTCTTCCGGGCGGTTCGGGTAGATGCTGACGACGGGCGCGTCGCGCAAGCCCGGTTCTTCGCGGAGACGGTAGATCAGGTTGCCGAGCCACGGCAGGTCGGCGTTGGTGAGAATAAAGTAGGGCTGCTCGCGCCTGGCGACCTCCAACGCCCCGGGCGCATCCTCGGCCTTGACGACGGTGTAGCCGAGCGCCTCCAGCTTACGCCCCATCGACTGGCGAATCTCCTGATCGTCATCCACGACGAGGACGGGCGAACCGGCGGTCACTTCGGGCGCATGGTTAAGTTCGTCGATCATCCATGCGACGCGCTCGATGTCCGACGCCCTGCCGAGGAAGATCGCGGAGGGCACATAGTAAAGATTTCTACGCGCTTTGCTGTTGAGGACGACAACCGGGTGAGTTCGCAGCGCGTCGCTGAGAATGGCGGGAGAAATCTGTCCCCGATTGTACTGGCACATGCCGGTGACGGGTAAGTGCGGGATCAAGTCATTAAGCCTCGCCTCGTATTCAGCCGCACGCTCGCAACCCGGCGCTTCGCAGTCTATCCAGCCCATCTCTCCAATACTTCTCAATCCGCTGAAGCCGGAAGCGATGGCTTGCCTGACATATTCGCCTAGCCGGGTGAGCCGCTCATCGGGTTCAAAGTGGCCGGAAGGCAGGTACGCTTCCCGGCTGGTGGAGAAGTCGAGCGCACCGCGCGCCCGCTCTCTTTGGACATCAATCCCGGCGGATGTTAAAAGAGAGGCCGCCTCCGCGACCGTGTGCTC
>DASWNS010000107.1:0-20016 GCA_036399115.1 Pyrinomonadaceae bacterium
ACGACGACGGGCAGCGTGCTCGGCGCGGCGGGCGGCTATTGGCTCGCGGGCTTTGTCGGCGGCTCCTGGGCGGAGCGTTTTCAGAACGGGCGCGTGCAGCGTTTCCTGTCCACTCATTCCAGTTTCATCGCGCTCTTCGGCCTGCGGCTCGCGCCCAGCCCGCACAGCGTGGTGAACTACGCGGCGGGTCTGGCGCGCATCCCGCCCACGCGATTCCTGCTTGCGACGCTCGTGGCGATGTTGATCAAGTCTTACGTCTATGCGACCGCCGTGCAGAACGCGGTCGGAGCGGGTTCGGGGGCAAACGCCGTGAGCGCAACAGTCGTGCTCTCGCTCTTCGGCGTGGCCGCGCTCTCGCTCCTCGGTCATGTCCTGACCAGACGCTACCTGTCCCTTCCGGTCGCGCCGACTTCGGTGCAAAATCGTCTCGGCTGAACACGCGACCGTCGAGCTTGACGGGTAGATAAAGTTTCGTCTCTGACAAGCGTTCGCGCCGGATGCTCCGGCAAACTCACCAAATTGACTTCAAAGCAACGCCAACTGCGAGCATGACCCGACGGCCTGACACTTCCCGACAGCGAGACGCAACATTGTCGCCGCCCCGGCGACGGGTCTATCCGTTCGCGTCCATCGTCGGGCAGGAGGAGTTGAAACTCGGATTGCTCCTGAACGTCATCGCGCCTTCCATCGGCGGCGTCTTGATCATGGGACATCGCGGCACGGGGAAGTCAACCGCCGTGCGCGCTCTGGCCGAACTCTTGCCGCCCCTCGCGCGCGTGGCCGATTGTCTCTACGGCTGCGATCCGTCGCCGGAAACAGACCTGTGCGCCGATTGCCGTGCGCGCCTCGCCGCGACGGGCAAACTGGCAGGCAAGCGCGCGCCCGTTCCCGTCGTCGAGTTGCCTCTGAACGCGACCGAGGATCGCGTCGCGGGCACGATCAACTTTGAACGCGCGATTACGGAGGGCGTCAAGAGTTTCGAGCCGGGGCTGCTCGCACGCGCGCATCGCGGTTTTCTCTACATTGACGAAGTTAATTTACTCGAAGACCATCTCGTGGATTTGCTGCTCGACGCGTCGGCTTCGGGGCGCAATCGCGTCGAACGCGAAGGCGTTTCAATTGAGCATCCGTCGGAGTTCGTACTCGTCGGCTCCGGCAACCCGGAGGAGGGCGAACTGAGGCCGCAACTGCTCGACCGCTTCGGCCTCTACACGGAGATTCGCACCGCCGCCGACCTCGAAGAGCGCGTCGAGATCATCACCCGGCGCGAAGCCTTCGACCGCGACCCGGAGATATTTTGCGCGCTCTGGGAGCGTGAACAGGCGCAGCTTCGTCGTCGTCTGACCAGAGCGCGAAGCGGCGTCCGAAAAGTTCGACTCCCGGATGCAATCGTGCGCGCCATCGCGCAGCTATGCCAGCGGCTCGACGTTGACGGACACAGGGGAGAGTTGACGATTGCGCGTGCGTCGCGTGCGCTGGCCGCGTTTGAAGGTCGCCGCGAGGTGACGCGCGAAGACGTGCGCCGTGTGGCCGCGATGGCTCTGCGCCACCGCCTGCGCCGCGACCCGCTCGAACAGACAGGCGGCGGCGCGCAGATCGAACAGGCCGCCGGAGAACTCTTCGGCGCGGGCGAAGAGGCAACGCCCGAACGCGGCTCCGCTTCAAGCGACGCGCGGCAACGCCAGCCGAAAAAGAGTCCGCCCGATGAGCCGGGCGGAGAGAACAACGGCGGAGGAACTTTGCGACCCGCGCCGCAACGCGAAGAGGCGCAACGTGAAGAGGCGCGACGCAGAGAGGCGCGACGCGAAGCGAATGCGCCAAACACCTCGCCTGCGCGACACGAAGCGCAACCCGCGCCTCCGCTCGATTCGCGTCTCCCTTCTCAAGCCTTCGACGAGCCTTTGCGCTTGAAGAGATCGGAAGCGGCTTCAAACACGCACACGAAACGGCGAGCACACGCGCGAACAGATTCGAGCCGCGCGGCGCGTGGGCGTTACGCGCGCGCCGTCGCCATGCGAACCGGCGACTTGAAGATCGCGCTCGATGCCACTGTGCGCGCGGCGGCTTCGTCGCAGATGTTTCGCCGTAGCGCGAGCACCGTGCGCGACGCTCAGGCCGCAGGCGTTGAGCGCGCGCTTCGGATTGAGACGGAAGATTTTCGTTACAAGCGATTCAGCAGGCGCACCGGCACGCTCTACGTCTTTGCCGTTGACACTTCGGGCAGCATGGCGCTCAATCGCATCGCGCAGGCGAAGGGCGCGCTGGCGCGTCTGCTCAGGCAGTCTTACGTCAACCGGGATCGCGTCTCGCTCGTCACCTTCCGCGAACGCGAGGGGCGGGTGTTGCTCGCTCCGAGTCAATCGAGCGCGCTGGCGAAACGTCTGCTCGACGCGCTCCCGGTCGGCGGGGCGACGCCCTTGAGTGCGGGCTTGCTGTGCGCGCTCGAAGTGTGCGAGCGCGCCGCGCGACAGGGCACCGGGCGCATCGTCCTGCTCGTCTTCACGGACGGGCGCGCGAACGTTCCGCGCGACGGTCGGACAGGCGGCGACCTCGCGGACGCGCGGCGACGCATCAAGAGTGAAGTTGAGAAGATAGGCCTTGCCTTGAAACGCCTCGGCGTCGCGGCGGTGGTCGTGGACACGCAGAACCGTTTCACCTCCGGCGGCGAAGGACAGACGCTCGCGCACACGCTCGGCGGTCGCTACGCGCATCTCCCTTCGTGGCAATAGCGACATTCTCGTTTACAAAGAGAATCAAACGTGGCTATTTTATCTCCGCCGTTTAAGCGTCAGTCTTAAACTCCATTTTTGCGCCTCTCTTCTTTGCGCCTCCAACGTGAGTTTATTCTTTAGACAGCATTAGTCTCACGCAAAAGCGCACAGGGAAGAAGGCTGAGAATTTTTTGCAGCGAACTCGAAATCTCTCCGGCCTGTCGCGGCGAACTGTCAGAACATGAGCGAGACACTAAACCAGATTCGGCTCACGAAGGACGAGCGCGACCGTCGCGTGCTCGAACTCTGCGAGCAGGTGTCGGAGATCGAGGGGCGTCTGATCCCCACGGGCTTGCACGTCTTCGGGCGCGCTTCCGTCGAAACCGAACGCGCAGACCTCTTGCGCATGGTCGCCTCTTTCGACAGGCCGGAAGTCGGCGCACGCGCGCTCCCACAACTCATCGAAGAAAATCTGCCGCCCGACGCTGCTTCCGCGTCGGACGAGACGACGAGCGCGGGCGAGGGAAGTCTGCGTGCGCGCGAGCGCATCGAAGCGATCACGCGCAAAGCTATCGAGCGTTTTCTCGCAGACGGGACGCAGGGCGCGTGCGCCTGGTTGGAAGCGACGGCGCGTGTCCCGCAGGCCGACTCACGCCCTCTCTTTGCGCTGCTGGAAAAGATCGCGGCGCAGTTGGAGGTCAATCGGGAATTGGATGCTTTTGTGCGTGCGCTGCGCGGCGAGTACATCGAGCCGGGACCGGGCGCAGACATCGTGCAGAATCCGGCCATCCTGCCGACGGGGAGAAACACGCACGCCGTCAATCCTTACGGCGTCCCTTCCGATCTCGCCTTCGCGCGCGCCGAACGGGTCGTCAATCTCCTGCTCGAACGCCATCGCACGGAGCACGGACGCTACCCGGCGGCGATGGCTCTCGTCCTCTGGGGGCTGGACAATATCAAGACGCAGGGCGAGGGCGTGGCGCAAGCCCTGTGGCTGCTCGGCGTGCGCCCCGTGCGCGACAAGATGAATCGCGTCACAGACGTTGAAGCGATCCCGCTCGACAGATTAGGCAGACCGCGTATTGATGTCGTGATGACCGTCTCAGGCATCTTCCGCGATCTCTTCGGCGCGACGATGGGACTGCTCGACCGCGCCGTACACACGGTCGCCGCGCTCGACGAACCGCCCGGTTCGAACTACGTGCGGCGCAACATTCACGCGCAGATGGAGCGGGAGGCTTGCGCGTTTGAAGAGGCCGCGCTGCGCGTCTTCTCCAACGCGGCAGGCAATTACGGCACAAACGTCAACTTCATGGTGATGGATTCGCAGTGGGAGGCGGACGACACGCTGGCCGAGTTGTTCGTCACGCGCAAGTGTTTCGCCTACGGGCGCGACCGTGAAGGGCGCGCGCTCGAAGGACGCGAAGCGCGCGGCGCATTCAACAGTGCGCTCTCGCGCGTGGAAGCGACCTATCAAAACATAGACTCCTTCGAGATCGGCATCACGGACGTTGATCACTATTTCGAATATCTGGGCGGCGTCTCGAAAGCGGTGGAGAAACAGTCGGAGTCGCGCCCCGCGATCTACCTGTCGGACGCGCTCTCGCGCGAGGCGAAGGTGCGTTCGGTGGAAGAGACGATCCGGCTGGAGACGCGCACGAAGACGCTCAATCCGAAGTGGTATGAAGGCATGCTCAAACACGGCTTCCGGGGCGTGGCCGAGATCGAAAGCCACGTCGCCAACACGTTCGGGTGGAGCGCGACAGCCGACGCGGTTGACGATTGGGTCTACGCGGAAGTGGCGCAAACTTTCGTGCTGGACGAGCGGATGCTCGAACGCTTGCGCGAACTCAATCCGCATTCGGCGCGTGCGCTCGTTGCGCGCCTGCTCGAAGCCGAGGGGCGCGGTTTCTGGGAGGCTGAGGCGGAGATGATCGAACAACTGCGAGAGATTTTCAACGCGCTGGAAGATCGCATTGAGGGCGTCGCCTGAACTTGAAGGGTAAAAGGAGTAAGAGATGTTCGCTCGCAAGTTAATGGGATTTATGTTCTGCCTGAGTCTTACCTGCGGCGGCGTCGTCGTTGTGCAGGCGCAGGACGTGCGCGACGCCGACAAGCCTGCCGCGATCAGCCCGGAGCGGCGGGCGGATATCGGTCGTTTGCTGGAACTGATGAACGTCTTCGAAGAAGAGAAGAACTCGGTCGAGCCTCTGTTTGAGAATTTCAAACGCGCCGCGCCGCACGTTCCGGCGGAAGTCTGGAGAGATTTAAGGAAAGAGTTTGATGCCGAGTTCACTAAGGAGTTCCTCTTGAACTCCTACTTGCCGATTTACGCGCGCAGATTCAGCGCGGCGGAAGTGAAGGAGTTCATTAAATTCTTCGATTCCCCGGCGGGCAGAAAGATGATAGCCACGCTGCCGCTCATCAGAGAGGAAGCGTTCGCCATCGGGTATGAACGAGGGCGGAAGTTAGGCGAGCGCATACGAGAGAAACTGCGGGCGAGAGGCTACTCCCTGTCCGAAACTTAAAAGAACAGAACACGACGAACGCGCTGCCGCGTCGTCGCTCCACTCCAAAGCTGAGGTCGAAATCTTGAAGATCACAGTCCTCTACGTCGGCTCAAGTTTGCTCGCGCCGCTCAGGCAGGCGGAGCGCGAGATCGAGCGCGCGCATGCTTTGAATTTGAAGGTTGCGGCTTACAACTTCGGCGCGCCGCTGGACGAGCCGCAGTGGCGCGAGATCGAGCGCGAACTCGGCGAGTCGGAAGTGGTCTTCGTCATACACGTGACGGACGGGGAGAACGCCGCGCGCCTGATCCCTCTGCTCGAAAAGTACAGGTCGGAGCAGCGGGCGGTCGTCGTCATCAACTGCATGCCCGACTTGATGCGACAGACGCGTATGGGGCGTTTGCGCTTCGGGCGCGAGGCCGCGCGCGCGGAGGCCGGGGTTGAGGATGTGGCGACAGCTGAAGGCGGGCGCACGACGGCGGGCGCAAATGAAGGGATGGCGCGGCGTCTGGTGGGTCGCATCGGCGCGTGGATGGGAGAGCAGGCGCGTGCGCGGCGCGGGGGCAGGGGCGGGAGCCACACACAGTATTTGCGTTACGTAGAGCGTCTGCCAGCCCTGTTGCGCGTCGTGCCGAACGCGGGACGCCTGCGCGATGCGAAGAATTATCTCTCGCTCTTCTGCTACTTTCTGCAACCCACGCCCGCCAACATCCGCTCGATGTTGCTCCTCGCGCTGAAAAATTACGTGGCCGACGAACGGCTGGAAAAGATCGAACTCGCGCCGCCCGAATCCATGCCCGCCGTCGCCGTCTATCACCCGGACGCGCCCGCCCTGTTTGAAACGTTCGAGTCTTATCGCGTCTGGTACGAACGGCGCGCGGGTAGAAACGGCGGCGCGAAACTCGATCCGGACAAGACCATCGGCCTGCTCCTGATGCGACCGCAGATCGTGAGCGGCGCGCACGCGCACTACGACGCCCTGATTCGCGCCATCGAAGCCGAAGGGCTGGCGACCGTGCCCGCGATCTCGACCTTCATGGACAACCGCGAAGCGTGCGAAATGTTCTTTGTCGAAAAACAGGCGTCGCCCGTCGCACGTCGCGCGTTGCGCCTGTCCGGCAGGCGGCGTCTGCCGGGAGAGTCGAAAACAACCGGCGGCGGGGAACGGACGAAGGGCAAGTCGCGCGTGAGCCAGATCGTGTCGCTGACGGGGTTCAGCTTCGTCGGTGGTCCGGCGATGAACGACGCGGAAGCGGCGGTCGAATTTTTGCGCGAATTGAACGTGCCGTTTCGTTCCGCCGTGAGTTTGGACGTGCAGACGATTGAGGCGTGGCGGGAATCGTGGACGGGTCTGAATCCGGTGCAGGCCGGAATGCAGATCGCCATTCCGGAGATTGACGGCGCGACCGAGCCTTTCGTCTATGGCGGCATGTCGCAGGCGAGCGCGTCGCCGCTCCCGCTCGAAGATCGCTGCGAACGCATCGCGCGGCGGCTCGCAAAATGGAATCGTGTGCAGTGCGCGCCGCGTGCAGAGATCAAGGTTGCGCTCGTCGTCTTCTGCTTTCCGCCGAACAAGGGCAACATCGGGACAGCCGCCGACCTCGACGTGTTTCCGAGCGTGTGGGAGATGCTCAAGCGTCTGGAGCGGGAAGGCTACCGCGTCGAAGTGCCTGAGAGCGCGGACGAGTTGCGCGAACGACTCCTCGGTGGTAACGCCGACTCGTTCGGGGCGACGGCGAACGTGGCTTACCGGATGACGGTCGAGGAGTACAGGCGTCTGTGCCCGTTTGCGCGGGAGATCGAAGCGGAGTGGGGCAGCGCGCCCGGCGCGATCAACTCTTTCGGCGGGACGTTGCTCATCGAAGGGTTGCAACTGGGCAACATCTTCATCGGCGTGCAGCCGACTTTCGGTTACGAAGGCGACCCGATGAAGATGTTGATGGCGCGAAGCGGCGCACCGCATCACGGCTTCGCGGCTTTCTACGCCTTCATCGAAAAAGTTTTTCGGGCGGATACGGTCGCGCACGTCGGCACTCACGGGGCTTTGGAGTTCATGCCGGGCAAGCAGGTGGGGCTGTCCGAAAGTTGCTGGCCGGATCGTTTGATCGGCGAGTTGCCGAACGTGTACATCTACAGCGTCAACAATCCTTCCGAGGGTTCAATCGCGCGCAGGCGTTCCTATGCCGAGTTGATCTCATACCTGACGCCGCCCGTGGAAGATGCGGGAGTCTATCGCGAACTCGCTTCGCTCAAGGAACTGCTGCTCGCCTACCGCCAGACGACCGAC
Source organism: Pyrinomonadaceae bacterium (assembly GCA_036399115.1). Classification (GTDB taxonomy): domain Bacteria; phylum Acidobacteriota; class Blastocatellia; order Pyrinomonadales; family Pyrinomonadaceae; genus JAIVJZ01. The sequence continues at coordinate 7,506 of DASWNS010000107.1, forward strand.
GAGCAGGAGCGCGAACAACTCTATCAATCAATTGACGAGAAAGCCGCCGCGCTACATCTCCTGACCGGAGAGGCGCACGCGCAGAGAGAGCTTAGCGCACGTTGAACATGTCTTGTCCCGTGTCGCAAGTTTTCAACGGCTTTGCATGACCTGCCGGAAGTCTGTTTCGACGGCGCGCAGGCGAGCGCGCCAGCAAGCCGCTCACAACCTGAGAATGGTCTTGATAGCAAAGTTCATCTTCTCCTAATCTTCCGCCTCGCAACCGTCAGCAGCATTTCTTGAGACAGACGCAACACAGGCTCTTACGTCTGCGGCCACACGGCTGTCTGCCTGCGACTGGTTGGCGGGGGACTTCTGCTATCTCTTAATGAAAGACTGCGCGCCGGATTTCACGCTCGAATTCAGATGGCGTGAGCCGGTGCCTGAAAGTTTCGATGCCGTCGATGAGGACCACGGGAATGTCCCATCCGTAGCGGCGGACGAGTGCGGGGTCGAGGTCGATATTGATCTCCCGCAGCGTGTATTGACCTTCGCAGCGGGCTGCGCGCATGGCCTGTTTCGCTTCGTCACAGAGGTGGCAGCCGGGGCGCGTGTAGAGCGTTACCTGCGCCTTGCGCCGGTCGTGAATTTTATTTGCGTCCTCCATTTTCGCCCTCTCCGGCGACGAGCGCACCGCGTCGTCGTCGCGAAATTTCTCAAAAAATACATCTTGCCACAATGGCGTGAAAAGAGTATAAAAGGCGAACACGCCGGGTCGTTTTACTATAATTTTATTTGACGCGGTGGCTCTTCTAAGTAACGCATAGCATCACAATCCCTGACGCGGAGAGGTCACTCCTCTTTCTGGGAGAGTCCTACCAATCTCTCCGTCAAGGCTTATCAAGGGGTTTGTCTATCTCCAGAACGTGTGAGCGTGCCCGCCTCACATTTCCTAACACGGAGGTTGCGTTTGGACAGCGAAAAAGACCCTAACAACTTAGGCGGCAGTTGGACGGGCAAGACGCCCGCCGACGAGACGCAAGGCTCGACCTCTGCGCCCGCAGAGGCAGGCGGGGCGGAGTCTGCCGCGTCATCCTCTGATGAAACCGCCGACGAGCGACGCGCGCGTTTGATGGCCGAAGTGAAAGCCAAGGCCGCCGCCCGGATGGCTGCGAAAGGCGGCGCGCCCGCCAAGCCCGAAACTCCTGCGGCAACTCCCGCCGCGCCGCCCGTGACGACGCCCGCCGCAAACGCTGACGCTCCCTCAGGCGAAACTCCCGAAGAGAAACGTGCGCGCATCATCGCGGAAGCGAAAGCGAAGGCAGCCGCCAAGATGGCCGCGAAAGGCAGCCCCACCGCCGGAAGCGAAGCCGCGACCACGACGCCGACAGCCGCGACCACGACGCCAGCCGCAACAACGACCGTAGATGTCCCGGACGCTCCGGGCAGGGACGTGCCGAGCGGCACGCCGCCCGCCACGCGCGTCGCACCGGGCGCGGCCAAAGCGACTCCGACGGCGAGCGTCGCGCAGGGCGTCCCCGCCGCCGTCGCCGCGAGGCAACACCCGACGACCGTTGACACCATTCCCGAACCGCCCATCAACAAGATGCGTCGTCGCATCATCTGGGCGAGCATCATCGGTTTTGTGGGGACGAGCCTGTTGATGTTCTTCCGCTTCTTTCTGCCGCGCACGATCTTCGAGCCTTCGAGCATCTTTCGCGTCGGCTTCCCCGGCGATTACGGCGTGGGCGTGGATACGAAGTATCAGCAGTTGTACCGCATCTGGGTCGTCAAAACTTCTGACCGCCTGTTCGTCATCAACGCCGTCTGCACGCACCTCGGCTGCACGCCCGACTGGAAGGCCAGCGAAAACAAGTTCAAGTGTCCCTGTCACGGCAGCGGCTACGACAGCGAGGGCATCAACTTCGAAGGCCCCGCCCCGCGCCCGATGGATCGCGCGCATATCGAACTCGACGCCGAAGGGCAGATCGTCGTCAACAAGGGCAGGCTCTACGATTGGCCGAAAGGCGGCGAAAACAGGTTTGAAGAACCCGGCGCATATATCCCTATGGGTGGATAGCGTCCGGCGTCTGCTTCAAAGCTTCAATCAACAATTTCTTGCCGGTTCACATCAAGCGGGTCTTCAGTCACTTTTTAACAGTTCACGTGTCGGCGGGCTTAGCGTTTAAGCCCTAAGAGTAGGAGAGACAGGGATGGATTCTGAACGTCCTGACGAGAAGGAAGGCCAGCCGAAAACGGGCAACGGTTCGTCGCAGACGCCCGCCGAAAAAGAGGACATCAAGTCGCTGCTGAGAGCCGCGTCCGGTGTGCCGGAGGGCGGCCATAAGGCTCTCTCCGCTGAAACGACGACGCCCGAAGGCAAGCGCGCCGCCGGAGCGCCGGGCGTCGGCCTGATCGAGCGGACGAAAGAGCAGGGGCTTGCGCTCAAGGAACGCGCGCTCGACGAAGCGAAGACTTACAAAGACCCGCAACAGACGCAACTCTGGAAGTCTATCTTCCGCGTCTCGCACGACCGCAGCGACCCGCGCAACCGCAGTCTGGCGATCCTCTCAAACGTCTTCCTGCACCTCCACCCGGCGAAGATCAACCGCGATGCAGTGCGCTACGGCTTCACATGGGGCATGGGCGGCATCACCTTCTATCTCTTCATCGTGCTCACCTTCACGGGCGTGCTTTTGATGTTCTACTACCACCCGACGAAGGTGCAGGCGTTCCGCGACATTCTCTATCTCGAACACGACGTGCCCTTCGGCAAACTGCTGCGCAACATGCACCGCTGGGCGGCGCACCTGATGGTCATCACCACCTGGCTGCACATGTTTCGCGTCGTCCTGACGGGTTCATACAAGCGACCGCGTGAGTTCAACTGGTGCGTCGGCGTCGTGCTCCTCGTCCTGACGCTCCTGCTCTCGTTTACGGGTTACCTGTTGCCCGACGACCAACTGGGGTTCTGGGCAGTGACGGTCGGCACGAACATGGCGCGCGCCACGCCCATGCTCGGCAGCGAAGGACCCTTCGGACCCCAACTCGGCATGACGCCCTACAACGACGTGCGCTTCGGCCTCCTCGGCGGCTCCATCGTGGATGCCAACGCCCTGCTGCGCTCCTATATCTGGCACTGCATCGGCATCCCGCTCGTCGCCTCGATCTTCATGGCCGTCCACTTTTGGCGCATACGCAAAGACGGCGGCATCTCCGGCCCCGCGCCCGTGATGCTGGAATCGGAAATGAAAGCAACTAAGAAGTGATGAGTGATGGGTGATGAGTAATGAGTGAAAACAAACCACTCTTACTCATCACTCATCATGCATCACGCATCACTTAAAGATTATGGACTGGCATCAACTCTGGATCATCACGTCTGCGCCGGACAACGTGCCTATTGTGGGGATGTTGTTCCTCGTCCCGTTCTTCACCTGGTACGGCTTGAAGCAGGCGCGCGAAAACGACAAGCTGATCGTTGAACTCGAAGGCGACACGGCGAAGGCCAAGACGCATCACCGCAAGACTCTGCCGTGGCGTCCGGGCTGGGCGCGCGAGTTGCACGTCTGGCCGTTCCTCGTGCGCGTGGAATTTCTGGCCGCCGTGATCGTCACCGTCATTCTCTTCATCTGGTCGATCACGCTCGACGCGCCGCTCGAAGAACCGGCCAACCCGAACCTGACGATGAACCCTTCGAAAGCGCCCTGGTACTTCCTCGGCCTGCAAGAGATGCTCGTCTATTTCGACCCGTGGATCGCGGGCGTCGTGATGCCTTCGATCATGATGATCGGCTTGATGGTCTTCCCCTACGTCGATTCAAACCCGTTGGGGAACGGCTACTACACGATCCGGCAACGCAAGTTTGCGCTCGGCATGTTCGGCATCGGCTGGTTCACCTGGATCATCCTGATCGTCATCGGTACGTTCATAAGGGGTCCCGGCTGGGTCTGGTTCTGGCCGGGGCAGACGTGGGATCACAACGCCGTCGTCTTCGATAAGAACCGCGACCTGCACGATCTGTTCGGCATCACGAGCATGCCCGTCAAGATCATCTTCGGCGCAATTGTCGTCGGCCTCTTCTACCTCTTGGCCGGACTGTTTTTGCACTGGCTGATGACGCGCAACGAGTTTGAGCGAAAACTGCTGGCGCGCACGAGCCTGCTGCAATACCTGACGTTCCAGTTTTTCGCCATCTCCGTGCTCATCGCGCTGCCGGTGAAAATCCTGCTGCGGTTGGCCTTTACGATCAAGTATGTGTGGGTAACGCCCTGGTTTAATGTCTGAACCCGATTTCCTGGAGGGAGACGAAGGTGGCCGAGACTCCTAAAACCGACACGGATGCGCTGGCGAAACGCGAGCCGGAAACCCCCGCGCGCGATCCGATCATTAGCCGTTCGACGAGCAACATTCTTCTCATCTGCGCGCTGCTGCTGATGGCCTCGCTCGCGTGGGCTTTGTACGACGAAGCCTACGGTCAGCGTCCGTGGAAGGGCATGCAGCAGGAGTTCGTCTCGCGTTACAACCGTTATTTGAAGCGTTTGAAACGCACCGGCACGCAATCGGAGAAGGACATTAAAGCGACGGACGAATACAAGGAACTCGAACGCGCCGTGAGCGAGGCGAATCAGGCCGCCGCGCCGCGTAAAAAGGAGATCGACAGCGAGGTCAAGTTCATCGACCGGCAGCTTGCCGCCATCACCGATCCTTTCCAGAACAAACGCGGCTACATCACCGTCGTCAACTATCGCATCGAGACTTCCGACGAATCCGACCGGGCTGATCTGCGTAAAGAGGTCGAGGAGCAGAAGCAGGAGAAGGTTGACGTGGAGATGCCCGTCGATCCCGGCTCCGACAAGACGCAGGAACAGAAACTCAACTACACCGAACTCGAAGCAAAGTATCTCGCGCTCAAAGAACAGAAGGCCAAGTTGCTCGCCGAACGCGCCGAAGTCACGAAGGAAGCGGACGAACTGGCGAAGCAGCGCGACACCTATCTGAAAGACAACATCATCGGCCTCAGCGCAGAGCAGATTGATAAACTGATCGAGAGCAACGAAAAGTTCGACTACTCGCTCAGACAGATCAACGTCAACGGCGATCAACTCGTCGACCGTTGCGAGACATGCCATCTCGGCGTCCGCCAGCCGCTCGAACTCAAGGCCGTCAACTTCAAGCGACCGGGCAAGAAACTCGACGCCAGCGCACGCGCCTTCGTCTCCCATCCGAGCAAGGAGCTTTTACAGATTCACGACCCGGAACGCTTCGGTTGTTCGAGTTGTCACGGCGGCAACGGGCGCGCCACCACGAGCGTCGTCAAAGGTCATGGCCGTCATCGCTTCTGGCTCCACCCGCTCCACGAGCGCGAGAACATGGAGGCGGGTTGCCAGCAGTGCCACGCGCAAGACCGCGTGCTGCAAGGCGCGAACGTGTTGACGCAGGGCAAAGACCTCTTCCAGGAGCGCGGCTGCGTCGGCTGCCACCGCTACGAGGGTTTCGACCGGGAGACGGACGGGCTTGCCAACTCCCGGCAGAACATCAAGCAACTCGAAGAAGAACTCGCCGCCAACGACCGCGAGGCGCGGCAGTTGGACGTGGAAGCGGGCACCGTGACGGACGAGACGGAAGCGCAGGAGAAACTCGCACGCGCCGTCTCGCTGCGCGTCACGAACAGCCAGATCGAGGCGCGCATCGAGCAGTTGAACGTGCAGGCGCGCTACCTGATGCAGGATCAAAAGAAGGTGGGGCCGAATCTGAAAGACGTGCGCCTGAAGTTGCGCAAGGAGTGGATTCCGGCGTGGCTCAAAGACCCGCAAGGGTTCCGCCCCGGCACAAAGATGCCGACCTTCTGGTATCTCAACCCCGAACACGAGCTATCGAAGAACTTCAAACAGAACGCCGACAACGAACGCGCCGCCATCGCCGCCTATCTGTGGCAGTCGAGTTTTACGGGGCAGGTGCCGAAGCAGGAGCCGGGCGACGCCACGCACGGCAAAGAGTTGTTCGAGACGAAAGGCTGTATGGCCTGCCATTCGCTCGGCGAGGGCGTGGAGAATCAGGTGGGCGGCACGTTCGCCGCGAACCTCCAACGCGTGGGCGAGAAGGCCGATTTCAATTACATCGTCCGCTGGATTTACAACCCGCGCGAGCGTTGGGCGCCCTATTGCCCGAAGGAAAAACGCGATCTCACGCGCGAGGATTATGAGAAGAACGGCAAGCCTTATCGCTTCGACACGGAAGGTCATTCCAAGTGTCCGAACGACGGCGCGGAACTGCAAGTGCAGAACATGACGGTGATGCCCAACTTCCGTCTCACCGAACAGGACTCGCGCGACATCGCCACCTATCTCTTCTCGCTCAGCAAGGGAACTCAGTGGCCTGACGCTTCTTTCATGGACGATCCGAAGTTGAAGGATCAGGGCGCGTATTACATCAAGCAGTACGGCTGCGCCAACTGCCACGAGATCAGAGGCTTCGAAGACGAGCAGCGCATCGGCAAGGAGTTGACCGCCGAAGGGGCGACGCCCATCGAACGTCTCGACTTCGCACTGCTGACGCACGACGCGGAGAAAAATATCAACCCCTTCACCGAAAAGAAGTACGAGCGCAGGGAGGGGATGCAGGAGAGTTGGTACAACCGCAAAGGCTTCTTCGAACACAAGCTCGAAGAGCCGGGCATCTACGACAAGGGCAAAGAGAAGGAGCCGCGCGATCACCTGCGCATGCCCGATCCGTATCTCACGCCCGAATGGAAAAATGCGCTGACCACATTCCTGCTCGGCAGCGTCGGAGCGGAAGGGGCAAACGTCCCGACCTCCTTCTTCTACCAGCCGACTGACCGCCGCAAGGATATTCAAGACGGCTGGTGGGTGATCAAAAAATACAACTGCATGGGCTGCCACTCGGTACAGGTCGGGCAAAAGTCGGTGCTGCAAGATCTGCCGCAATACCTGACGCCCGAAGGCAAAGACCAACTCCCGCCCGCGTTGATGACCGAAGGCGCACGCGTCGATCCGAACTGGCTGCTGCGCTTCCTGACCGACCCGTCGCTCAGCAACGGCAGCGACGACCCGACCGTGCGCGGCCTGACCGGACGCAACAACGGCGGCCAGTCAGGTAGCAGAGCGAGCGGCGCGTCAGGCGGCAACGGCCAGACGAGCGGCGGTGGTGGAAGCGGCGCAGGGGGCGGCGAGGCGTCGAGTAATCAAACGCAGAGCGGAGGGGCGACGGCAGCATCCGGCGGCAACAGTTCCGGCGGCAACAGTTCCGGCGCGTCGCAGTCGAACGACGCTGCCCCGGAATTGCCGCCGCAACCGGGCGAGAATAAAAACGGCGTGCGTCTCTACCTGAAAGCGCGCATGCCCACCTTCAACTTCTCGCCGAACGAGTTGCGCACGCTGGTACGCTTCTTCCTCGCAGTCTCTTCCCAGCAGGAGCCGTTCATCAAAGAGCCGGTTGACCCGCTCACGGATCAGGAGAGAAATCTCGCGCGGCAGTTGTTCACTTCGCAGCAAGCGCCCTGCTTGAAGTGTCACCTGACCGGAAACCCCGAGCACGACAAAAACGCTTCCGCTCCGAACTTCTTGCAGGCGGGCGAACGCCTCAAGCCCGGTTGGACGTTCCGCTGGCTGCTCGACCCGCAGAAGGTGATCCCCGGCACGGCCATGCCCTCCGAACTCTTCAAGCGCGACGGCGAACGCTGGGTCTTCAACGGCGAACTCCCGGAGAGCTTTAACGAGTACAAGGGCGACCACGCCGATCTGCTCGTCCGTTACATGCTGCAACTGACGCCCGCAGAGCAAGCGCGCCTCGCCTCCGGTTCGCCTGCGGCCACGGGCGGCACCACCACGACAGGCGAGAGCAAAAACGCCGCCGCGCAATCGAGCACGCATCATGCGCGCGCGCGTGCCAAGGCCGCCGCGCGAAACAGGAAATATCGTTTGCGCGCGGCGGCCTCGCGCGCTCCGCAAGGCAGTCGGCGCAGTGTGAGACGTGTGCGTGAGCCGGTCGTGTCCGTACGGCAATACGGCGTCGGGTATTCGCCGCCGCATGGACGTTCTTGGTAGAATCGGGGAAATTAAATTTCAGGAGACACCTACGAAATGCCATTCAAGCAATTAAGCCGTCTGCTCGCTTTGATGCTCGCCGCCGCGATGCTCTCTTTCATGCTCGCCTGCGGAGGCGACGATGATGACGACGTGGCCGAGGAAGACGGCGCGGCGACCGAGGCAGCGGCAGGCACGCCTTACAAGTCGAGCGGCAACGAAGGCTCGATCACGGGCGCGGTCAATTTCACAGGCGAACCGCCCGCGCCGAAACCGATCAGCATGGATGCGGACGCCGCCTGCGCGCAGAACAACGCCAATCCGCAGACGGAGGATGTCGTCGTCAAAGACGGAAAACTCGCCAACGTGTTCGTCTATATCAAGGACGGCAAGACGACCGAAGGCAAAAGCATCACGAGCTTTGCCTTCGAAGTTCCGGCCACCGAAGTGACGCTCGACCAGAAAGGCTGCCGCTACATCCCGCACGTGCTCGGCATCATGGCCGGACAGAAGTTGAAGGTGCTGAACAGCGACCCGACCGCGCACAACGTCCACCCCTCGCCGAAGAGCAACAAGGAGTGGAACCAGTCGCAACCCGCCGGAGCGCAGCCGATCATCCAGAGCTTTTCGCGCCCCGAAGTGGTCGTCCCGGTGAAGTGCAACCAGCACCCCTGGATGAAGGCCAACATCGGCGTCCTGCGCCACCCGCTCTACGCCGTCAGCGGCGAGAACGGCGCGTTCGAGATCAAGGGCGTGCCGCCGGGAACTTACACGGTCGCCACCTGGCATGAGAGGTACGGCGAGAAAACTCAGTCCGTCACCGTCGGCGCGAAAGAGACTAAGACGCAGGACTTCGCTTTCGATGCGAGCGCGGGCAAGACCGCCATCCATGGTTCGCTCGAAGTGCTGCCCGCCATCGAGTTCCCGGTAATCACGAAACATTAAAAACAGTGACGAGTGACGGGTGACAAGCCAAAACAGAAAAACCACTCTTCCTGTCTTCAACTTGTCACTCGTCACCGGTCACTCGTCACTAAGGATTTTGATTTTGACTCGTCACTTGTCACTGTTCTTGTCACTGTTCCTGGCGCTTGAGAATTATTAAAAGGGGAAGTGCAGCCGGTTAATTTATTTCATGTCTCGCTCGGGGCGAGCCGCTTGCCACCCGTCGCACGGGATGCGACACTTGAGTTTACTTGCAGACAGAAAGTTAAGCTTTAAGCATCGCTCCACAGGCATTTCATGGAAACAATTGTTGTAGAAGAGATCGAGCAATCGGTCGCGCCCGGCGCGGTCGAGGGCGGGCGTTCGGCGACGCGCGAGAAATTGTCCGCATATTACGAGTTGACGAAACCGCGCATCACCTTTCTCGTCGTGCTCACGACCTCCGCAGGCTTCCTGCTCGGTTCGACGCGCGGCGCGTTCGACTATCAACTCTTCGCGCACACGCTCCTCGGCGTCGCGCTGTTGTGTTCCGGCATCTCCACTCTGAATCAATGGATGGAGCGCGGCCTCGACGGTTTGATGCGACGCACGGCGCGGCGTCCGCTTCCGCTCGGCACGCTCTCGCCGCGCGCCGCTCTCATCTTCGGCTTGAGTCTAACCGTCGGCGCGGAGGCTTATCTGGCCGTCTTCGTCAACCTGCTCTCGGCCTTCTGCGGCCTGACCGTGATCGTCGGCTACTTGCTGTGCTACACGCCGCTCAAGACGCGCACTTCGCTCTCAACTCTCGTCGGAGCTTTTCCCGGCGCGGTTCCGCCGCTTCTCGGTTGGGCGGCGGCGACGAATCACGTCGGCCTCGAAGCGTGGGCGCTCTTCGCGATCCTGTTCCTCTGGCAGTTTCCGCACTTCTTCGCCATCGCGTGGATGTACCGGGAAGATTATGCGCGGGCGGGAATTTTGATGCTGCCCGTGGTCGAGCCGGAAGGGCGTCTGACGCGCCAGCAGATCGTCGTCTGGACGCTGATGCTCGTGCCCGTCAGCCTGGCTCCGGCGGCGCTCGGTATCTCGGGCGCAATCTATTTCTTCGGCGCGCTCGTGCTCGGCGCGCTCTTCCTGTGGAGCAGCATCGCCGCCGCCGTGACGCTCTCACGCCAGAGCGCGCGCCGCGTGCTCCTGGCTTCCGTTCTTTACTTGCCCGTGCTGTTTGTTCTGATGGTCATCAATCAGTGAGCCATAAGCAGTAAGAAAAGTCTGTTAACTGCCCAACGCTTACTGCTCACAGTTTACTTCCGAAGGAGAAGTCATGGGTCGTGCGCTCGGCGTCTTGATCTGGTTGTTGACGTTTGGCTCCGTGTGGCTGTTCGTGAACGGTCGCTGGTGGCTGCCGCCTTATATCTCCGAACATGGTCCGGCTTATGATCGCCAGTTCCTAATCACGATCATCGTCGTGGGTGTCTCGTTTGTGGCGGCGCAGATCGGGTTGGGCTGGGCGGTCTGGCGTTACGGCTCGAAGGGCGACCGGACAGAGCGCGCCGTCTATTCACACGGCAACAATCGTCTGGAGATCATCTGGACGGCCATCACCGCGCTCATCTTTATCACGCTCGGCTTGATGGGGCAGCGCGTGTGGGCGCAGTTGCACTTGAACGAAGCGCCCGCAGGCTCGACGCGTGTGCATGTCGTCGCGCAGCAGTTTCAATGGAACTTTCATTATCCGGGGGCGGACGGCACGTTCGGTCGCACCGACCCGAAGTTTGTGAAGGACGCGGAACTGAACTTCGTCGGCTTAGACGAGCAAGACCAGAACGCGAAGGATGATCAAGTCGTCCCTGCGCTCGCCGTCCCGGTCGGTCGCCCCATCGAACTCACGCTGCAATCGAAAGACGTGACGCACGATCTCTTCGTGCCCGAACTCCGCTACAAGCAGGACGTGGTGCCCGGCATGGCGATCAAGATGCACTTCACCCTGACGAAAGAAGGGCGTTTCGAACTCGCCTGTGCGGAGCTTTGCGGCCAGCTTCATTACAAGATGAAGAGTTATTTGATCGCGATTCCCGCCAGCGCGTATGACGAGTTGGTGGCTCTGCCGCAAGCGCAGTTTCAGGCGCGCATCACGCAGTTGATCAAGGAGTACCCGCTCGGAATCAGGCAGGCGACGCCGGCTGCCGCAGCGTCGAGATAAGCAAGCGAACCGGACTCATCCCGAAGGGAGAGGAGTTTTAAAGATGGAAGAGGCCACGACCCCGTTTGAGCCGCACGCCGCCACGGCAACCGCCGCCGGAGCGGTTGATGATGCTGCGGCGGCTGCCAGCCCGCATGCGGCGGAGGCGGCGCATCACCACGGCGCGCCGCAGGGTTTCATACGCAAATATATTTTCAGCATTGATCATAAAGTGATCGGCATCCAGTATCTGCTGCTCGCCATCTTCGCGGCGTTTGTAGGGATGTTCATGTCCGTGCTGATGCGTCTGAACCTGACTTGGCCGGGGCGGAAATGGACGATCCTCGAAACGCTCTTTCCGCTCGGCGCGCCGGGCGGGGTGATGTCGCCGGAGTTCTACCTCTCGCTCGTGACGATGCACGGCACGATGATGGTCTTCTTCGTCCTGACCACCGCGCCGCAGGGCGGTTTCGGCAACTATTTTCTCCCGATCCAGGTGGGCGCGGAGGATATGGCTTTCCCCGTCCTCAACATGCTCTCGTTCTGGGTCACGTTCGTCGGTCTGGTGGTGCTCATCGCAGCCATCTTCGTAGAGGGCAGCACGATCATCGGCAACACGGATTTCGTCAACAACTACCTCGGCGGCGGCGGCACAGGCACGCTCGGACCCATCGGCGGGTGGACGGGCTACCCGCCTCTGAGCGCGCTCGGAAAGATCGCCGGACCCGGACAGGGCGCGGGCGCAACTCTCTGGATCACCAGCATCGCCATCTTCTGCGTCGCGTCGCTGCTCGGCGCACTCAATTTCATCACCACGCTCATCAACATGCGCGCGCCCGGCATGACCCTGATGCGCATGCCTCTGACGTGCTGGTCTTGGTTTACGACAGCGATCCTCGCGCTCCTCGCGTTTCCGGTGCTGCTCGCCGCCGGCGTGTTGCTGCTGCTCGACCGGCACGCGGGGACTAGTTTCTTCATTCCCGGCGGGCTGGTCTTTAGTGATGCGGTGCTGCCGAACAAGGGCGGCTCGCCGATTCTCTGGCAACACCTCTTCTGGTTCTTCGGACACCCGGAAGTCTATATCGCGATCTTGCCGGGCATGGGCGCGACTTCGCACATTCTTTCCACCTTCGCGCGCAAGCCCGTCTTCGGTTATCGCGCGATGGTCTTCGCGATGTTTGCCATCGGCCTCCTCGGCTTCTTCGTCTGGGGGCATCACATGTTCATCAGCGGCATGGACCCGCGCACGAGCATCGCCTTCTCCGTCCTGACGCTCTCCATCGGCGTGCCTTCCGCGATCAAGACTTTCAACTGGCTCGGCACGCTCTGGGGCGCGAAGATACGTTTCACCGTCCCGATGATGTTCGCTATCGGCTTCGTCTCG
>DASWNS010000108.1:0-4415 GCA_036399115.1 Pyrinomonadaceae bacterium
AGCCTGATGCCCGAAGGCTTCCTGAGTCCCTTCGACGACTTGCTCAAGGCTCACACGAATTACGAATTCGACGCCTCCTGCCTGCTGGCCGAGTCGCTGCTCGAAGGCGTGCAGGTATCGCTCGAAGGCTACGCGTTCAGAGGGCAGGTTCACACGCTCGGCATTCTGGATGCAGAGATGTTTCCCGGTACGATCTCATTCGAGCGTTTCGTCTATCCTTCGCGCCTGCCCGCGCCGGTGCAAGCGCGCATGAGCCAGTTCGCGCAGGATTTCATCGGCGGCATCGGCTACGACAATGCGCTCTTCAACATGGAGTTGATGTACAACCCTGCGAACGGCGACATACACATCATCGAAGTTAATCCGAAGATCGCCTCGCAGTTTCCAGACCTGTTCGAGAAGGTTGACGGGACAAGTTCCTACCTGCCGCTGTTGCAGGTTGCGCTCGGCGTAGAACCAACTTTCAAACGAAGGCAAGGCTCTTTCAAACTGGCCGCGAGTTGCGTGCTGCGCGACTTCACAGACCGCAGAGTCCTGCGTGTGCCGACCACTGAACAGATCGCGGAACTGACGCGCAAAGTCCCCGACGCGCGCATCGAAATCTCCGTCTCCGAAGGGCAACTTCTCTCCGAGATCATGCAGGACGGAAAAAGTTTTCGCTATGGCCTGATCAATATCGGCGCAAACTCGGAAGCCGAGTTGAGTGCCAAATTTGAACTCTGCAAAAGCTCTCTCCAATTCCAGTTCGCCGCCCCTTGAACGTCGCACAGGGCGCACGGAAAGCCGTCTCCCAACTTTCCGCCGTCCGCACTTTGCCGGAGTGTTCGCGTCGCCTTCGTCAACTATTTTCGACGCCTTGTGAGTTCGCTGTGAACGGGCGGCTCCCGTGTCGCGTGTGCGCTTCGACTGTTCGGCGGCGGCTCCCCTTCGCGGATAAAAGTTGTTGACAAGAACGGGCGTGGCTCATACAGTGCAAGAGCACTTACGTCCTTGCCTCGCAGCTTTCAAATTAGTTCTTTAACTCTCTTTTCAAGTTGTCCAACGTATTCACACTGAAGGGTGTAGTCTCGAAGATTTACAGCCCCGGTGGTGTCTAAGCATGACCGCGCCGTGTGTGTTCAAAAAGGCACAGGCGCGCGTCGTGCTTACGCATTGAGCGTTCCCTGTTGCCTTGAGGAGGCAAAAATGAAGTTTGCAAAAATTCTCGCCTGCGGCTTCTACTCTCTTTTCATCGCCCTGTTGGTATCCTTCAATCCCCTCGAACTTGGCGCGGAGCGCGCGGCTGCCAAGTCGCAAGCCGCGAGCGCGCAGGACATCTGCGCGTGGCCGTTGCCGTATCTCCCCAGCCAGCGTGGCGAAGAGGCTTTTGAGAAACTCCTCAGCGACTACACGAACAAAGGTTGCTATAAGAACGACCCGCGCTGGAAACATGATCTCGAAGTGCGCGACACAGGAGCCTTCCTCTCCGGCAAGACCTACGGCACGCATAACGCGGTGAGAGTCTATTATTCGCCTGAGATCGTGAAATGGCTCGGCAGCGGCAAAGAAGGCGACCGCAAAGAAGGCGACATCCCCGACGGCGCGATGATCATCAAGGAGATGTATGCCAATCCCGCGCAGCAAAACGTCGACACGAAGATCAAATGTAACGATCCGTTCAGCAACCAAGACCCGCAGCCTTACAGGTGCAAAGGACTCGCCATCATGTTCAGGGACAAGCGAGGCTCTTGGGACGGCTGGTTTTGGAGCGACGGCAACCCGCTCAATTATGGCAGCTACCCGAATGCGGGCTTCGGTCTGTATTGCGTCAATTGCCATGCCTCCGCAAAGACCGAACTGACCTTCTCCACCCTGAACAACATTCTCGGCAACGCCATCACTTTCAACCCGACGATGCCGCCCAATCAGATCGATCTCCGGCAGACGACGCGCCCGCGTGCGACGATTGCGCCGAAGCAACGGCTCACGCCGCTTGAAGATATTTCCGTCCATTTGAAGAGGTCTGAAGACAGCGAGAAAGTTAAGACCGGCGCGGACGGGACGATGCAGGCTCCGACGGCGACGGCTCATCGTTCCGCGCGCACCGTCCCGGGGGCGTCCGCCTCGCCCACGCCGAAACAGTTGGTCAGCGAGTGGTACGATACGGCCACACAGCGTCCGCAGTCGCAAAAGCAGCAGATGTTCCTCACCTCGAATCAATGTATCGGCTGCCACGATGCGACGCAGAACAATGCCACCATGCCCAACATGATCTACCAGCAAATCTATACCAACATCCCTGCCAGCCCTTCGCCCACGCCCTCGCCGCAGGAGTTAGACCTCAATCTCTCTCCCTACAGTGAATGGCGTTCTTCGCTGATGGGTCTATCCGGGCGCGATCCGGTCTTCTACTCGCAGTTGGAGACGGAGTTGAATCTCTATCCCGGCATCAAAGACCAGATCGTTAACACCTGCCTGAGTTGCCACGGCGTGATGGGACAACGGCAACTCACGCTCGACACGCAGAAGCCCTTCGAATTCAAGTTGGAGTATCTCGACCGTTTCGGGGCGCAGCCTTTCGCCAAGTACGGCGCACTCGCCCGCGACGGCGTATCGTGCGCCGTCTGCCATCACATCTCCAACGAAGGGTTGGGCACGCCCGCAACCTATACGGGTAAGTTCAACCTGGGGAAAGCCGACGAGATTTATGGTCCTTATGAGGATGTCGCGCTCGTCCCGATGAAAAATTCTCTGGGCTTGACGCCGCTCAAGACAAAAGAGAATCAGATCGGCAAGTCCGCGCTCTGCGGCTCTTGTCACACGGTGATCCTGCCCGTGCTCAAGCCGGGGCAACCTTACGCGCCCGGCGACAACGTCTTCACCAACCCCCGGCAGGAGACGGAGCACGAACAGAACACCTATCTCGAATGGCGCAACAGCAAGTATCAGGACGAGAGGCCGCCCATCAATCGAGAGGCGGCGCAATCCTGCCAGCAATGCCACATGCCGGGGATGTACCCGCAAAAGACCGGCGAGAAGTTGCAATTCAAAGTTGCCAGCATCGAAGACGAGACGTTTGCGGCTGTGGAGTTTCGCGCGCCGGATGGAGACATACACTTGATGGTGCGCGGCGGCGCGGCCAGTCCCGGCGAAAATTATTCACGCCACACGCTCGTCGGACTCAACCTGTTCGTCATGGAGATCTTCAACCAGTTCTCCGCGCAACTCGGTATTTCGACGCAGCCCGATGCAAACAACGTCCCGATTCCCTTCTACGATCCGATGGCGACGTGGGGCAACTCCGTCCCCAGCATGGTGCTCACCAAGAAATCCGCGCTCGAAATGGCGCGCAACGAAACCGCGCAAATCGAGATCGCTTCGCTGCGCCGGACGCCGAAAGGTCTGACGGCACAAGTCAAAGTTACCAATCTCGCCGGGCACAAATTCCCTTCGGGCGTGAGTTTCCGGCGGGCGTTCATAGAGTTTCGCGTCAACGACGCGAATGGCAATCCCGTCTGGGTTTCGGGCGACACGAATGAGATGGGCGTGATCGGCAATTGCAGGAACGGGCAGTTTGCGGCGGGCAAGTGCAGGCCGGGACAGTTTGTGCCCTTGCTGACCGAGTCGTTCGCCAAGTCGTCCAACCCGCAGCAAATCTTTCAGCCGCATTACGAAACCATCAACAGCAACACACAGGTGCAGTTTTATGAAGAACTCGTGAAGGACAAGAACGGCAACTTCACGACCAGTTTTCTGAGTCTCGCCAATCAGGTCAAAGACAATCGCCTCATGCCGCAGGGCTGGCGCGAAGACGGCCCCGATGCGAAATCCACCGCGCCGGGCGGCGTGGACAAGAACTCGAATCCCGGCTACTTCGACGGCAGTGGAACCGACGTGGTGACCTACGAAGTGCCGCTCGACCCGACCATCAGGCGTCCACTCACCGTCACCGCCAGAATCTACTATCAGACCATCCCGCCCTACTACCTCGAACAACGCTTCGCCAACGCGCCGGACGGTACTTTCACCAGATCGCTCAAATACTACGTCAACAACCTCGACACGAAATTTATCGACTCCCGATGGAGCTTACTGCTCAACGAAGCGCCCATCCGGGATTGGAAACTGTTCATTGTCGGCACGCCGCCCCGGACGCTTCGATAAACTCCGGGCAGCCCCGCAGAAGACACAAAACCCTGCGCCCGTAACGCGTGTTTAAAACAGTCGGCCTGATTAAGAGAGAACAGTTTCGTCAGGCCGACTGTTTTTCGCGTCGCTCGTCTCTCTATCGCGTCGCTCGTCTCTCTATCGCGCTGCTCGTTTGATTATGAATTGAGGTTTCGCAGGAGGCCGTCGAAATATGCGGCGATCTTTTTCCCGAACACTTCTCCGCGTTCGATATATCGCGCAAAGATTGAAGGGTTGATGAGTTCCGC
>DASWNS010000109.1:0-5335 GCA_036399115.1 Pyrinomonadaceae bacterium
GCATGTTGCAGGTAAAACGCTACTACATGCCCCCCGCCGTGTCAACGAAGACGGCAACCGCCGACCCGCGCCAGCACCAACCTCGCCTTGACAAGAACTCTCCGTGATACCTATACTTTGCCCTTTGCGTTCAAGGCCAAATCGTTGGCTGTAGCGGCGCAAGTTGAATCAAACAATAGTTTTTAGATTTACTGACGGAGTTTCGGAACATGCCTAATCATAAATCAGCCGAGAAACGTATGCGCCAGAACGAGCGCCGCAAAGGAATCAATCGCAGCAACCGCACGCGCCTGCGCACGGAGATCAAGAAACTGCGCGCCGCGCTCTCCGGCGGCGACAAGGACGCGCTGCAAGCCGCGCTTTCGCAGACGGTTTCGACCATCGACAAGTCGGTGCAAAAGGGCGTCCTGCACAAGAACGCTGCGGCGCGCTACAAGTCGCGTCTGACGGCGCGCGTCAATCAAGCGGGCGCGTAAGTTAAACGTTCCTCGAACAATTCAAGCGGCAGCGAGGCGGATCGAACAGTTCGGTCCGCTTCGCTGTTTTTTCTTTGGACTTAAAGAGCGGCAAAACGGAGGTCAGACATGGTGGCCGGAGAACAGGCGAAGCAGCGTTTCAGAGAGAGGCGGGAGATCGAGCGTTTGGTAGAGGGTTTTGAGGCTTGCACCGTCGCCCCCGTAGAGTTTGATCATGGCGCGCATCTGGCCGTCGCGCTGTGGTATCTCTCGGAGTTGCCCGCGCCGCTCGCGGAAGAGCGCATGCGCGCGGGCTTGCATCGCTACACGGCGCATCACAACGCGCAGGCCATGTACAACGAAACTCTCACGCTCTTCTGGCTCAAACTCGTCCGCCACTTTCTCGCACGCGCGGACTCAAAACGCCCTCTCGCGGAGCGCGGCAATGAATTGCTCACGACTTACAGGAGTTCAAAGCTCGTCTTCGAATATTACAGCCGCGAGTTGATTCTGATGCCGGAAGCTAAAACTTCGTGGATCGAACCCGACTTGAAGCCGCTGGATTTTTGAGGCGAAGAATGGGAGCGGGATCGCACAGGTTTTTGTTTGCGGCGGGTGAGCGTTAGCTCGATAGTTCGCAGATGAGCAGTTCGAGTTGGAGGCGGGGGGTGCCGAGAGAAGTCTTGATGGCGAGGTCGGTGGAGGCGATGCGCGAGATACGGCGCGCGAGGTCTGCCGAGTCGGTGCGGCGCGCGGTGGCGAGAAACTCTTCGCGCTTGCCGTAGGGCATCGGCACGAGCCGGAAGACCTCTTCTTTGGGCTTGCCCGCCGACATCAACTCTTTGGTGAGCGCGAGGCGATGGTAGTTGCTCGCGATCAACCCGACGAGCATCACCGGTTCCGCATCGTCGTCGAGGAGCCGCCGCAGAGTCTTCAGCGCGCCCTTGCGGTCTTTGGCGATCAGGCGATCCGTCAACTCGAAATTCGAATGCTCGCGCGAATGGTTGACGAGAGTTTCCACCAGTTCCATCGTGATGCGCCCGTCGAGTGTGAGCGCGGCGGTCGCCAGTTTGTCCAACTCGTTCGCCAGCCGCCGCACGCTCGTTCCCACCAGCGCGATGATCTGCCGGAGCGTACGCTCGTCAGCATCCGCCTTCAACCTCTTCAATTGATCGCGCGCCCACACGGCCAGTTCGTTATCCGCAAGCGTCGCGAATTCGACGCTCACGCAGGCGTCCAGCAGCGTCTTCGACAACTTGCGCCGCTTATCGAGTTCGTCCGCAATGAAGATGACGACCGAACTTTCAGCGGGGCGCGCGATGTAGCGCAACAGCGCGCCCTCGTCCGCCTCGCGCAGCTTCGCAAAGTCTGCGATGCGCACAACGCGGCGCGCGGCCATCATCGGGAGTTGCTCGGCGGCGGCAATCGCCTGCTGCACGTCCACGCTCGCGAGGCTATAGGTCGCTTCGTTGAACTCGCGCAGAGATGCGCCGCTCAGAGCCTCGTCGGCGATGCGACGGGCTGCGGCGTCGCGTAAGTAGTCTTCCGCGCCGAACAGAAGATAGAGCGGCGCAACGCGCTTCGCCTTCAATTCGCTCCACAACTTTTCGCGCGTGAGCAGGCTCATTTCTTCTTCTTCTCTTCGTTGACTCCGAAGCCGTGGACGAGTGTGGAGACGAGACTTTCGGCGAAATTGCGCGCGATGCGCTGCACCGCAGGGTCTTCTTCGTTGAAGAAGGTGCGCGGGTCGTTGGTAAATTCAAACTCGCCCCGGTAGACGTAGTTTTGATTATCGTAGAGCACGCGGTTCTGCACCTGATCGCGCACCGTCACCGCGCCGACCACCGTGACTTCGAAGATGCGTGCGCGCCCGCGTTCGTCGAGCAGCACGCCGCCGAAAGCGAAGTTTCTGATCACGCCGTCAACCACCGCGTCCGCGCCTTCCGGATCGCTCTGCACGCGCAGGCCGTGGCCGCGACGAATGATCTCGTTCGAGACGGCTTCCGTAAAACGCGCCTCGATCTTGTAGCGCAACGCCTGATTTTGAAAAGGCGGGACGGCCACCGTGCGAATGTGCGTCGGCAACCCGCTCTTCGTCACAGGCTTGTAGCACTCCGTAAAGCCCGACACACAGGCCAGCAAGGCCAGCAACGACAACCCGCGCACAAGTTTTTTCGCCAAAGTCATTTTCAAGTCTGCTCCCCTCGCACCGAACGCGAACGCCGCACGATACGATAAACTGGAGAACAGTGACAAGTGACGGGTGACGAGTGACAAGTTAAAACAGTAGATCGTGAATAGAGAAACAGGTCTGCTTCTATTCACACTTGACGATTCCGGGTTCACAGCTTTCACTCGTCACTCGTCACCCGTCGCTTGTCACTGTTCTAAGGTTACGGCTCTTATCGCATCCGCGATGCGTGCGGTTTCGCTGGCGGCGCGCACGTCGTGGACGCGTATGACGTGCGCGCCGCCGAGGATCGCCGCCGTGACAGAGGCCATCGTGCCGTGCAGACGCCTCTCCACGGGCGCATCGTCGAGCAGACGCCCGATGAAAGACTTGCGCGACGTGCCGACGAGCAATGGAAACTCTGCGAACTCCGCTGCCAGTTCGTCGAGCCGTGCGAGGAGTTCGAGGTTCTGTCCCTGACTCTTGCCGAAGCCGATGCCGGGGTCGAGCGCGATGCTCGCGCGTGCCACGCCGCGCCGTTCGGCGAGAGCGATGCTGCGGCGCAAGCTCTCTGTAACTTCCGGCAGGATAGCGTGGACGGGCGGCAATTTGTGCAGCGTCTCGGGCGTGCCGCGCGAGTGCATGAGCACGAGTCCAGCCCCGCTGCGCGCGGCCTCGTCGGCGAGCGAAGGGTCGAAACGAAGCGCGGAGATGTCGTTGACGATCTCCGCTCCCGCGTCGAGCGCGGCGCGCGCCACTTCCGCTTTCGTCGTATCGACAGAGATGAGCGCACCGGGAAGTTGCGCGCCGAGGCGTTCGACGACGGGCACGATGCGGCGCAACTCTTCCTCCGCCGAAACCAGCGCGCCGCCCGGCCTCGTCGATTCACCGCCGACATCAATGATGTCCGCGCCGTCTGTGAGCATCTCTCCGGCGTGCGCGACGGCGCGTTCGAGATCAAAGAACTGTCCGCCGTCGCTGAAGCTATCGGGCGTCACGTTGAGGATGCCCATGACGAGCGTGCGCCCGCCGAGCGCGAGCGTGCGGCGTGCCAGTCTCCATTCGTGTGTGCTCCTACTCTCCATCCTCTGGAAACATAATTAACCACAAAGAGGCGCAGGCACAAAGGAAGCGATAAACGTTTTCTTTGCGCCCGCGCCTCTTTGTGGTTAACGACTCAAAGCGACAAAAAGGGGAAGAGGTTTGATCCCCTTCCCCTTTCGCTGTCTGCTTCTACCTTTAACTTACGCCGTGGCCGGGCCGGTAATGGGCGGCAGGATCGGCTTGAGCGGCGGCGTCGCAGGCTCTTTCAGTTGCGGACGCTCCTCGTCGTCTTTCGACGCCGGAGGCGGTTCCTCGTCGAGCGGGAGTCCCGCGACGATGCGGCGAATCTGCACGCCGTCGAGCGATTCGCGTTCGAGCAACGTCTCCGAGAGCCGGATCATGGTTTCGCGGTTCTCTGTGATGATGTTGCGCGCGCGCTCGTATTGCTCGTTGACGATCTTTCTGACTTCCTGATCGATCTTGATCGCGGTGTCTTCCGAGAAGTCGCGGTGTTGCGAGATTTCACGACCGAGGAAAATCTGCTCCTCTTTCTTGCCGAAGGTGAGAGGTCCGAGGTCGGACATGCCGTACTCGCAGACCATCGCGCGGGCAAGTTCCGTCGCGCGTTCGATGTCGTTCGACGCGCCGGTCGTGATGTCGTTCAGGAAAATCTCTTCCGCCAGCCGTCCGCCCATCATGATCGCGATCTGGCCGAGTAGATACTCACGGGTCGCGCTGTAGCGGTCGCCTTCCGGCAACTGCTGCGTGAGGCCGAGAGCCATGCCGCGCGGAATGATCGTGACCTTGTGCACGGGGTCTGCGTTCGGCACTTTGAGGCCGACGAGCGTGTGCCCCGCCTCGTGATAGGCCGTGATGCGCTTCTCCTCGTTGGAGATGACCATGCTCTTACGCTCCGCGCCCATCAGGACTTTATCCTTCGCCAACTCGAAGTCGTTCTGCATGACGATCTTCTTGTTGTAGCGCGCGGCGTTCAGAGCGGCCTCGTTGACGAGGTTGGCGAGGTCTGCGCCGGTAAAGCCGGGTGTGCCGCGTGCGAGGATCGAAATATCCACATCTTCGCCGAGCGGAATCTTGCGCGTGTGAACTTTGAGGATGCCTTCGCGTCCGCGCACGTCGGGGCGCGAGACGACCACACGACGGTCGAAGCGTCCGGGTCGGAGCAACGCGGGATCGAGCACGTCCGGCCTGTTGGTCGAAGCCATCAGGATCACGCCGTCGTTCGATTCGAAGCCGTCCATCTCGACGAGCAATTGATTCAAAGTCTGCTCGCGTTCGTCGTGGCCGCCGCCGAGGCCTGCGCCGCGATGACGCCCGACCGCGTCAATCTCGTCAATGAAGATGATGCACGGCGCGTTCTTCTTGCCCTGCTCAAACAGGTCGCGCACACGCGATGCGCCGACGCCAACGAACATCTCCACGAAGTCGGAACCGGAGATCGAGAAGAAAGGCACGTTCGCTTCGCCCGCGACGGCGCGTGCCAGAAGCGTCTTGCCCGTTCCCGGAGGTCCCATCATCAAAACGCCCTTCGGGATGCGCCCGCCGAGTTTCTGAAACTTCTGCGGCTCTTTGAGGAATTCGATGATCTCCTGCAATTCCTCTTTCGCCTCTTCGACGCCCGCCACGTCGTTGAACGAGACTCGCTTCT
>DASWNS010000110.1:0-11368 GCA_036399115.1 Pyrinomonadaceae bacterium
GCGACGGCATGCCTGACATTGCAGGCGTTGCGAGCCGGTGCGGTTAAAGCCTGATTTCACTTGGCGCTCGCTACTGTGGCAATGAGGACATTGATGCATGTCGAGTCTTATATCATCATCAGGTCTAATTTAGGCAATCCCGTAACAAATAGTCTGTTGACGAGCGTGAAAGTCCACGCCACAATAGGTTGTCATAGGCACCTCCTTTGGCGATCTCATGCGCAACACGAGTTTATCGCAGCTCATACCTGAGTTGGAGGTGTCTGCTTCATAATATCACTACCGAGTAAGAGTGCTTGTCCGAGTTCTCACTGCCTTCTAACGGGGCAAGCCGTCTAGGTTAATACAGTCGTGTCTCAGTTACTCGGGCGGCTGCCCCTCGCCGACAGCCGGACAGAACATCCGGCGGGGAGACGCGGCCGCCCGAGCGTTGAGGTTCGCTTTACTGGTTCGCCTCCATTTTGACGTTGTCGAAGACGGAGGTGTCACTCGTGCTGCCCTCATTGCGAGCCCCTATTACCACTCTCATCGAGTCTAGCGGTTCCGTCTCCGGGACGGTCTTGAGGGTCGTCCACGCGTGACCGTCGGCGCTGACCTCGAAGTTTATCGTGTGCGCCGCGGCGTCGTGGCGGAACCGCCAGAAGCGATGGGCCGACGCGCTATAGGCGACGCTCGTCCGGTGTGTCGTGTCAATCATGACATCACAGTTGAGCATGTTAGAGGTGACGCTCATGCTGTAGTTAACAGAGTGACTATGTAACTCGAAGTAGGTGGTTGACCCCTGTACCTGGCTCACCCTCGGGACTTCGACCTGCAGCGTCCTGTTCCAGAAGTTGTAAAACGAGGCCGACTTGATGCTGTTGCCGGTATCCCAGATATAGGCCGATGCTAATAACACCTCCAACCGCTGGTTTTGCTCGCTCACCGAGGATGACGACGCAGGGTCATC
This sequence comes from Pyrinomonadaceae bacterium, assembly GCA_036399115.1. Classification (GTDB taxonomy): domain Bacteria; phylum Acidobacteriota; class Blastocatellia; order Pyrinomonadales; family Pyrinomonadaceae; genus JAIVJZ01. The sequence goes on from DASWNS010000110.1 coordinate 950, forward strand.
CACCGTCCAGAGCGCCGAGTCGAGCAGGTTGTCATCGAAGTTGTCGCTGAAGGAGATCGTTGGCGGCTGCGGAACGTCTTCGACGCGGTAGTTATCGAAGACGGCCGTCCTAGGCGACCCCCCGCTTGACGTTCTCCTGCCGGCATAAAGTTGGGCGCGCACACGTGTGAGGCTGGGCCTGCGCGGCGCGGTGTGGCGCACCGTCCAGTGGGTGCTGTCGGGGCTTGTCTCCCAGTTGAGGGTGTCGGTCGCCGGGTCGCGGCGGAAGCGCCAGAAGCGATGCTGCGCCGCGTCGTAGGGGATTTGCGTGCGCGAGGTGACGGTGTCATTGACGTGCTCCTCCATGAGTAAGCTGCCGGGACCCTCGAACATATACCCGCGGACGGCGAACAGGAGACGGTTCCCCGTGATCATGACATCCTCAAGGGCGAAGTAAGTATCCAGCCCGGCATTGTAGGCAGGCTTAACCGCCTCCACCGCGGCGCTGTGGGTCGTCAGGTCGAAGCTCCTGCGTCCGTAGTAGCCGTCGTAGCCGAGGGTGGAGAGATGCGTCGTCACCTGAAGCTGCCCGTTCTGCTCCGCGACGGTCACGTAGGGCGCTCCCTTCACATACCATCTTAGTGTGTCCATAGAGTTGTCGTCGAAGTTGTCGTTCTGCTCTATTTTGTTTACGGTGATGGTCGTACTGGTCGTGCCCGCGCCGCCGTCCTTGTCCATCACGTGCAGCGTCACGACGTACGTGCCGGCCCACTCCCAGAAATTGAAGGTGCTCTGACTGCTCACCTCCCGCGGGGTGTAAGCGACGCCGTACTTCGTTACCGTCCAACGGTACTTGAAGCCTGCCGCCGTGTCGGCCTCGCCCGGGTCGCTTACGGTGCTGCCGAGCGTGAGACCCGTCTCTTCGCGGATGGTGGACTGAGCGCCCGTGATGACGGGCGTCGGCGGAGCGTTGACGCTCATCACGACGGCAGTGTCGGTTGAGGAGGCGCCCGCGGCGTCCGTCACCGTCACCGTTACCATGTAGGGGTTGGCGGCGTTGTCCTTGTAGACGTGGCTGAGCGGGATGGTCTTCGACGGGGTCGGGGCGACGGGCTGCGCGCCCGTCCCGTCGCCGTAATCGACGGTGACCATCCACGTGTCCGTGTTGTCAATGTCGGTGAAGGAGGCGGTGCCGCTGAAGGTGCCGCCTTCGTTGACAGTCGCGTCGGAACCGGCGTTGACCTGCGGCGCGGCGTTGGCCGGCGGCGCGTCATTGACCGTGTTGCTGCCTGTGCGCGCCAGTCCGCCCTCGTTTCTTTCGATCCGAAGGTTGTCGAACAGGGCTGTTCCGGTCGGGATTGCCGCTGTCTGCTTCCCGGCAATAAGTAGGGTTTGCAGGTTCGTAATGGGGAACGGAGTCGGCATAGTGCTCTGTGTTGTCCAGGTTGCGCCGTCGGGGCTGGTTTCCCAATTCATGGTGTCGTTCGCGCGGTTGTGGCGGAAACGCCAGAAGCGATGCTGCACCGCGTCGTAGGGAAGTGTCGGAGCCGTTATGACGCCGCCCACCTCCTGCTGCATCACGAGATTGCTGCCACGGATGCCGAACACCAGATCGTTGCCGACCGAGTGACGCAGCACAAAGTAAGAGCCTAATCCGTCGATACGCTGGACGGTGGAAGCTTGGACGGAGGCGCGAGCATCGGTCAGGTCAAAGGTTGTGGCCGCCTGGTAGCCATCGTAGTTGGCCGAGGTTGTGCCCGGCCTGATCTCTAGTCGCCCGTTCTGTTCGGCGATGACAAAGTCGGGCAACGTGGGCGCGTTCCACTTCCTAGCGTCGCGCACGTTGTCGTTGAAGTTGTCGCTCTGCGGGAAGAGCGGGCGGTAGCGTTCGAGTCGGAAGTTGTCGAAGATGGCCGCGCCAGGTGCGCTGTTGCCTGTGCCCGATGCACCGGCGGCGAGCGCGGCTCTCAACGTGTTGAGCGGGAAGGCGGGGGTGACGGTCTTGCGCGTCGCCCACGTAGTGCCATCCATGCTCGTCTCGAAATTGACGGTGTTGGCGTCGGCGTCATGGCGGAAACGCCAGAAGCGGCTGTCGTCCCAGTCGAGCGAAGTGCGGTCGCGCACGCCGTTCACCAAAGCATCGCAGGTGAGAGAGCCAGCACCCGCGCCGAAGATGAAATAGTTGCTGTTGTCGAAATACAACTGGAAAGAGGTTTCGACTCCTCCCGCCTGACTCGCCGGTTGCACTTCGACCTGTAACGTCTTGTCCCTGAAGTCGAAGGTTCGCGCCAGATGCAGAGCGTTATAGGCAGCGATGTTCGGCTGAAGCATCACTTCGATTCGCCCGTTTAGTTCGCTGACAATGGTTGGCGAAGTCTGGTCGGGAGTCGCCCACATCGCTGGGTTGATCAGGTTGTCGTCGAAGTTGTCGGCCATCACGAGGGGCGGCGTCGGGTTCGGCTCGTGCCAGAGGTTGTCGAAAGTCGCCGTGGTCGTCGGCGTCGTCGCCGACCACTTCCCTGCGATGAGCCTGATTTGCAAGTCGGTGATCGAGAACGGGCGCGGCTCGGAGCGCAACACCGTCCACGTCGTGCCGTCCGGGCTGACTTCCCAGTTGACGGTGTCATTGGCGCGGTTGTGACGGAAACGCCAGAAGCGATGCTGCACCGCGTCGTAGGCCAGGTGCGTGGTCGTCGTGAAGCCGCCTACCTCCTGCTGCAACACGAAATGGCTGCCGCCGAGGCCGAACATCAGGTTGTTGCCCGTTGAGTGCCCCAGCGTGAAGTAAATTCCGAACGAGTCTATGCGATGAGCGGCGGAGACTTCGATGGAGGCGCGAGCGTCTGTCAAATCGACGGTGGTGGCCGACTTGTAGCCATCGTAGCTGGTTGCATTTGCTCCCGGCGTAATCTCCAGACGGCCGTTCGTTTCGACCATCGTGAAGTCGGGTGCCGCGGGTGCGTGCCATTTGGTCGGGTCGCGCACGTTGTCGTTGAAGTCGTCGCTGAGCGTGATGCCTGCATACGCGAGCAGGTTCGGCGAGCCTGCGCCGGGGTTGATGACTTTGCCGGGCGTGGCGGCATTTATGATGGCCTGGCCAACGGCGTCCGGCTGGTCGCCCGGACGCGAGGCGAGATAACGCGCGGCCAGTCCGGCGACGAACGGCGCGGCGAACGACGTCCCGGAACGTGGCTGGTATGAAGCGTTGTCGAAATGCCAGGCCGAGACGATATCCACGCCCGGCGCATACAGGTCAACGACCGAACCGAAGTTCGAGTTGGGAGATTGATGGTCAAACTGGTCGGTGGCGGCAACCGTGATCGCTTCCATGACCCGCGCGGGCGAACGCAAGGAAGCGTCGCCCGTGTTGTTGCCTGCTGCCACTACTGTTGTCACACCCGCCGCGATTAAGTTTCGCACGGCCAGATCAATTGAGTCGTTACCGACGATAGTGATGAAGCTGAGGTTAGCGACCGCCGGTTTGACGTGATTAGCTATCACCCAGTCGATGCCCGCGATGTTGCGCGCCGATGAGCCTTGATTCTGACAGTTGATCACGCGCACCGCCCACAACTTCGCGTCCTTCGCCACGCCGTAGGTCTTGCCGCCGATGATCCCTGCGACGTGCGTGCCGTGGCCGATGCAGTCCTCGCCGTTGCGCCCGTCTGCAACGTTGTCGTAAGCGAAGAGAACACGCTCGCCGAATTCCTGATGCTTGAAGCGAATACCGCTGTCAATAATGTAAGCGTTCACGCCCGCGCCCGAATTGGCGTAGTTGTAAGCGGCGTTGAGCGGAAGGAGGCGTTGATCGATGCGGTCCAGCGCCCACGTCGGGTCGCTCTGAACGCCCACGCCTTCGATGAGCGTGTCTTCCTCGACGTATTCGACCTGCGGATTGCGGCTGAGCGCAAGCGCCTGCGCCTCGCTCAAGTCGACGGAGAAGCCGCGCAGGGCGTGTTGATAAGTGAAACCGATAGTGCCGCCGTGCGTGCGCGCCAGTTGCGCAGCGAAGGCCTTAACGCGGCCTTGCGGGACGCTATCTTTGAAGACGACGATATAGTTATTGGGAATCGCGCCGGCGCGGCGGCGGAGGCGGCCTACGGCGTCAGATTCTTGCGTGAGCGCGAGTTGGGGCACGAGCGCCAGCAGGCAGAGGGTCAGCAGGAGAACTTTGCTCAGTTTCATTGAAATTACGTGTAAAATTTTAGTGAGAAGAAACCCGGAAGAAATTGCGTTAGGGCACATTGGCCGCTCTCACGCCTAATCGTCTCACACACTCTCGCCAGGACAACCTGCATGGAATCGATAGTCGTTTATCGAAAAGTTGATTGTGAGATGTTTGAGACGATGCGAGCCGGAGGAAGCAACACTGTCCGGTGTGTGACAATGCCGCCGTGAGTTCTCTGCTTAGAGGTCATCCAGCTTGCGCAATGAATAATGCAATGAGCATTCCACACGTTCCTCAAACTCAAAGTCGGAAAGAACAACACTTAGAGGAATCCAGAGAGGGGAGCGATGAAATGGGGTGTTTCAGAATGAAACTTGTGACACAGTCGATGGTTCAGAATAAAACAGGGTAATGTTGCAAAGATTATTACGAGGCGGGAAAGACCTACATCAAAGTCGTAAATACCTGGATCGCGCCGTGGATAAGGAAGGTCAAACGGCCTTCCACGCTTGAAAATAATTTTCGCAACATTACCTTTAGGTGAGAGCAACGTATCAATGAACCTTTTTAGCTTGCGCTTCTCGTCCGTTGAGCGTGAGGATGGAATGTGTCACCGTGCCTTTCCCGTCTTCGACAAACAAGATTTGAGCGTCGAATTCCTTAACAAAGAATTCGATGTCGGAGGCGGGCAGCAACTCGATGCGAGGGAATCCGGCGGCCTGACCCATCAACTTGTCTCCTTCTTTCGTAATCGTAATGAGAAAGGTGGGCGTCAGTTCATACTGCCCCACATAACCATCTAAAATCTGCGGATTGATGCTCGCCACTTTCTGATCCTTCAGCGTCGCGCCTTTGGCCCCGAAGAAAATCCCCGCGAGGTGCCGCGCCATTGTGTTCACCGGCAGGTTGTCGAAATTGCTCAGGACGATGACGGTGAGTTTATCGTTGGGATAACGCGCAAGCGCGGAGGCGAAACCACCGATCCAGCCGCCGTGGCTGAGACACGTGCGACCGTCCTGCTCTCCGATATACCAGCCATAACCGTATCCGCCTTTATAGGGCGTGAAGATCGCATCAACAGACCTCTTTGAAAGCAGTGTTTCCGTGGAGAGCGATTGCTCCCAGCGATACAGGTCGTCTACGGTCGAATAGAGACCGCCCGCAGAGAACGGCACGGACATATCTACATACGACGCGTTGACGAGTTGAGTGGCGCGCAAAGAATAGCCTGCGGCGCGTTGCTTCAGGAGCCGCTCGTGATTGTCGTAACCCGTGTCGATCATCTTCAGGGGTTGAAAGATATTTTCGTCGAGAAACCTGTCGTAAGGCACGCCCGAGATACTTTCAATAATGTAACCCAGAAGGAGATAGTTCGTATTCGAGTATCTGAACTGCGCCCCCGGCTTAAATTCAAGGGGCTGTTCTTTAAAGGTTTGCACGGTGTATGCGAGCGACATCGGCGCTTTCGCCTCGACCGTGTGGTCCACATTAGGAAGACCCGCCGTGTGAGTCAGCAATTGATGAATCGTGATGGGTTGCCAAACTGCCGGACAGCCCGGCAGGTATTTACAGATCGCATCCTGCGTTTGCAACTTGCCGCGCTGCTGCAATATTAAAATTGCGGCGGCGGTAAACTGTTTAGTTAGTGAACCAATGCGGAATTTCGTCTCCGGTGTCACCGGCACGTCGTGCTCCACGTTCGCCATGCCATACCCTGCGCGCACGATTATTCGTCCTTCGCGCGCAATTAGAATCGCGCCGCTGAAACGACTCCTTGTGATCGCGCTCTTTAGATATTCGTCAACCTGGGCACCGACATCCTGTGCCGGGCAGGCGACGAAACATGATGCCCAGATCACACATAAGAGAAGCGGCTGGCGTAGATATTGGAGGTTTTTCTTCATAACCCGGTATTAATTCCCGCAAACTGTTAAATGCTGATGATTCTCTTCACATTTGAAACGGGGCGCTGCCCGGCCTCGAAATTACAGAAGCGTGTGCAGTGCCCCGTTTCAAATGAATCCGACACCTGCCGAAAGTTGATCCAGACCGACTTTCGCAGAAGTCAGGAGACGACTCTTCTTACCTGTAGCAGTAGCCGCCGCCGGGACCCGTGTTGTTGGGATTGAGCGGACCGCGCGAGCGTTTCGCGTTTGCCGCGCAGCAACCGGCAGCCTGGAAGGCCGCTGTGACAGCGCAGATCAGGTTGTTGCGGAAATTGGGCGACGGGGCGACGCAACGCTCCGCGAAGTGGGAAGTGGCTTTGCCGAGGCATTTGAAGAATTTCGCCAGCCAGCTAAAGAAGCCGTAAGCCATGACGCGCTTGAAAGAGGCCTTCTGGAAGACCGCTTCGTTGCCGCTCTTCGTTTTCCCGTCCGTCATATACATCGTCTCGTAACAGAGCATTTGGGGTTGGTCGTACGTGCGCATCCCGCCATCGCCGCCGCAGCCGCCACCGCCGCCACCGCCGATCGGTTCGCCGCCGTCGGGCGGATAGTAGACTTCGTCAAACTCGTAGGCCGATTCGGTGAACTCGACGGGACCGCCGCTATCGACGACCGAGTTGTAAACGTCAGTCGCGCCCGTCGCATACTCGGTGACGTAGACGGTTCCGTCCCAGTAAGAGCCACTGCCCGAATAGGTGATGAAGGACATCTCGCCATCGGCGTTGCTCTGGTAGGAGTCTTGCGCGCTGAACGAGACGTTCTGGATTTTCGCTCGCGCGTCACGATCCTTTTGCGAGATGGAGGGATCAATCGTGAAGAGGACGGCGGTTTGGTCCCAGTCAACCTGTTTCCCCATCTTCTCCATATCCTTCATCGCGCGGTTCAGACCTTTGTGGCGTGCGCGTAAAGCCCTGACGTGCTGCTTGGCCGCTTCGCCCCGGAACGACTCCATTTTCTTAGCTGATTTGTCTTTGCCCTTGTCCTGCACGGTCGCGGAGACGGGAGCAATGGGGATGGTGAGCGCAAAGATAGCGGCTGCGAGGACGAAGTTCGTCAAACGCCGCAGAGAGTTTTTCATGTGTCAATCTCCTTCAAACTGTTAAGTAGAAACATGGGGGACAGGGAAAAGACGACTTCACCGGATGGCTCACGCTTTGTCGCGCGAAGCCGGGAGCGCGAAGTTATCCGACCGTCCGTTTAATACCCACCGAGACGATTCAGTGTGGCACTTGGCATGGAATCTGAAGTGAGGCTCGGTTGAGGATTGCCTTCTTCACTTCCGGTTGAGCCGTCGCATGTTTTGCAGTAAGATAGGAGCCGTCATGAACTCTGTTGTCTTCTGCGCAGTGATGCGGCGGAGGCGGCAAAGTTAAAAAGCTCTGGTGTTACTTGGCGGTAACACCAGAGCTTTTTGTTGTGAGCATCTCATACGAGAGATGCCGCAAAAGCAAACTCCCTGGCACAGCGACCCATCACGCAAAGCCGAAGCGATGCATACATTTTGCAATATACGACGAGGCGCAGTGAAAAGGCGCTGCATAAAACTACCCCTTGCTCGATCTGTAAAAGTTGGACAATCTTATTGGCCGGTGAGGCGCCAATAAAAGACTTCATTTGAAATTTTTAAGGGTCGCAACTTTCAGGCTCATACGGATGGTAGTAACGGAAACGGTCATCCTGAAAAGTTGTTCTGCGACGGGCGACAGAGTAGCGTGCTGGTCGCGCGCCCGTCTGTCTGAAACTCGACATAGCAAAAGAAAAGTTAGACATCGGGCAAAAAAATTTGCGCAAGCATCAGGCTGCCAGAAAGTGGCTGATGTCGTGGCTAACGACCCGGTAACACTCGCAGGAGCCGCGTTCCAGCCCCGCCCGGTCAAGAATTTTGATCTTACCGCGACTGTATCTGATGAGCTTTTGCCCTTGAAGTTTACCGGCAATCAACGTCACGCTGGTGCGAGGGCTGCCGAGCATGTAGGCGAGAAACTCCTGCGTCAGGTTTAAAGTATCTGCTCCCACGCGGTCGTGGCTGGTCAGCAGCCAACGGCAGAGTCTCGCCTCAGCGGTGTGAAAGCGATTGCAGACGGCTGACTGTGAGATTTGCGAAACCAGCGTATGTGTGTAGCGTAACAGCAGATTGTTTAACTGTTCTCCACGCGCAAACTCTCTGATGAGTAGCTCGGACTTGATCCGCATCGCGTTTCCCGGTATCTGAACCATCACTTGATAAGGAGCAGAGATGCCTCTCAGGATGGCCGACACCCCGGCCATTCCTTCATTGCCTATCATCGCTACTTCGACGCCGTAACCCTCTTCCGTTGTCGAAACTAGTGAAATCATGCCGCCGAGCGGAAAATAGGCTTCACGCACCGGGTTGCCCGCGTAATAAATGATCTTTCCTTTCTTAAGCGATGCCGGTTCCAGATGTCTATTGAGGCGCGCATATTCTTCACGGGGAAGGGAGGCCAGAAGTTTATTTACAAATGCCAGGGGAGGTTTATTCGAATACTGCATGCGCTGACCTTCTTTTGTGAGTGAGCTTTTAAAGAAGGACACGGACTGCTAAGGTCCTGATGTCGAGAAGTGTAAGCCCGGGTGTGCGGGAGGGCAGAGTATAGCCGAGAATCCTGTTTTTACACCAAAACAATAATACCTTCGGATGGGTGCCGCGCCGCCCCGGCGGACGACCCGTTTGGGGAAAAGGCTCCGGAACCTGCGGTTCGGCACCGAAATGTCGGCCAGCGGCGCATGTAACTCCATCGCCGCCATGACCCGCCCGCCCCTGTTTAAACGCAGGCGGGAGCGCACTGGGGATTTCTTCGCACGCTGCATCGTTCGCTATCCGGAGGGAGTCCACTGGGTTGCGAAAGTGCTCGTCGAATACAGGCAAGTCCACGGCGCAGGGGCGGAGGGGCTATGCGCCACGACCGTCCGGGAGCCGGAGCGCAACCACGCTGGATGGCAGTACGTGATCGAAAAGTGGCGACGCTATCCCACCTTTGCCGCTACTGCTGAACGGCTCGCGGCAAAGCATCTAGTGCTCTGTAATGTTAGTTCTTAAAGTTAGCGTTTTGTCGTAATCCATTTTTGTTAGCATCTGGCAATTGCCATAGCTCACGGCCACAATAAAAACTATGTTTCCAGAGCACTAGCGGCGGCGCGGATCGGAAACATCCGCAGGCTCAGCGGATCGGGTCGAGACGGATGCGGAAGTTGAAGACGTTGCCCCAGACGGGCGTGAAGTTGCAGCCGGTGGGCGGCAACACCCAGGAGAGCGTCGCCCGTGCCCTCAAGATCGGCCCGTTGGTGATGGTCGTCGCCGTGCTCGGCGCGGTGGTGCGGGTGCGCAGTCCGCCGGGGATGTTGATGTCGCGGTAGACGGCGTAATTGGTCTTGCCTGAACCGTCGTGCAGGACGACGTTGCCCTGACCGACCGACTCCGTGTTCTGGAACACCCCGTCGTTGTTCCAGTCAACGCAGAAACTGACATACTCGGTCGAACCGAAGGTTTCCAGCGGCCCGCCGTAGCCGAAGTTTTGCTTGATGTCAATGACGCACTCAAGCCTCGTCTCCTGCGGATAGAAGCCGCAGGCTCTAATTTCCTCGTAAGCCAGCGAGCCGTTGATCGGGCCGGGCGCGACGGCTTCCGCAGAGTTCTGCTCAGCCAACGCTTCCGCCAGCAATTTCTCCACGGTTACATGGTCGTCTCTGCTGAGAGCTTCGGATATGCGTGCGCGGCGCGCGTCTTCCGGCTCCTGTGCGGTGGTTTGGGTGACGAACCCGGCCGGCAGGATGAGAAGCGTGGCGAGGATCAAGTTGAGTGAGAAGCGAGACGCGGTTGTTCGCTGGGTAAGGTTTCTCATCTTTCTTTTCCTTTCTTGCTAAACTTTATTCGAGAAGAGTCCGGGTCAAAATTGCTTTGACCGCTGCTGCCGTCGAGCGGTTTCAGCGATGGGATAGACTGTCTCTCCTAAAGTGTGAGTGTGAGTAGGACTGAAGCGCATTCGCAGAGGTTTCTAGCTGAAGGCGTCTTGCAGTCGAGTAGCGCGCATGAAGCCGTTGAGGTTGAGTTCGCGCCGGCTAAAAGTATTCCTATTCGCCGCGCATGTCAATAGCTATAAAGCGCGGGGAGACGACGCAACAAGAGTGGCGAGAATTAAGTTTCGCCTCGCGTCATAAAATCATCTTGATCCGGCCTCTAGTGCTCTGTAAGGTTAGTGTTTAGACTTCACTTTTTCGTAGTGACGGCTCAACTTCGCTCGCGCTTGCGTGATTGAGAACTGCCACTCGACTTTGACTTGCAACTCGTTTCGCTCACAGACCAGCACC
>DASWNS010000111.1:0-19591 GCA_036399115.1 Pyrinomonadaceae bacterium
AGATCATGCCGAAGATGCGTTCGCCCACGCCGAGCGGCACGGCGAGCACGGAGCGGATGCCCTGAATCGTCATTGTCGAAGACATGAAGCGCGGATCGTGTTGCGCGTCCGACGTTAAGACCGAGCGACCTTGACCGACGACCTCTTCGATGATCGAGCGACTGACGCGCACCTCGCCCGTCTCTTCTTTACTGTTGCGCAGCTGGGCGACGCGAATCTTGAGTTCGCCTGCCTGATCGCGCAGCATGATCAAACAACGCTCGGCGGGCACGGCCTCGAAGACGAGCGACACGATCTGGCGGAGCGTCTCGTCGAGCGTGGCGGGCGCAAGCAGCGTGACGCTGACCTTGCTGATCAGCGCGAGCAGGTCGCTCTGCTGCACGGAGTTCGTGTTTTTGGTGCGCGCCGAACCGATGATCGTTCCCGCCACGTTGGGTCGCGGTTGTTCGGCTGAGCCTTGCGTGCGCGCGTCTTCGATGGCTTCGAGGAGGCCGGAGGTGGAGCGTTGCTCCGAGTTGAGCGCAATTGTCGCTTCGGGCAGCGAGGCGGAGGCGTCTGCGATCATGGTGGCCGACGCGCCGCCGTCTTTGTCTTTGAAGACGATCTCGGTTTCGCCGATCTGGATGCGCCCGCCGGGCGTGAGCGTCAGGGCGGATTCGACGCGCTCGCCGTTGTAGAGCGTGCCGTTGGCCGAACCCAAATCCTGCAAGATGTAAGTGTCGCCCTCGCGCCGCACCTCTGCGTGGACGCGCGAAGCGAACGGGTCGGGGATACACACGTCGTTGCGCGCCGAGCGGCCAATCGTGATGCGCAGGCGTCCGAGCGGAAACGTATCGGAAGCGCGGTCGGGATAGTTAACTATTAAATCAGGCATATTCTTAAAGTGACGAGTGACGAGTGACAGGTGACAAGATTAAAACAGTAAATCGTGAATCGTAAATCGTGAATCGAGGGGAACAGTGAATCGTGAATCGCAAATCGTCAGTCGTGAATAGGGTAGAACAGTTTTCCTCTATTGACGATTCACGATTCACGTCTTTTCCTGCTCGTCACTCGTCACTTGTCACTGCTTTACTGATTTCTTCTGCGGTCGAGTTCCCTGCCGAGTTGTTCTTCGTAGGCGACGGATTGAGTGCGGAACTTGCCGCGCCGGGCGCGCCCGAAATAGACGATAGCGGCGACGAGTTCGGCGCGTTTCAGTGCGCGCGGGTCGCGCCCTTCGGCGATGCTCAGGCCGAGATAATAACTGGCGTCGGAGTTGCCACGTTCGGCTGCTGCGCGAAACTCCGCGACGGCTGCCGCCCGGTTCGTCGCCCACAGACCGATGCCGCGCTGGTACTGCTCGGAAGGCGAACCGGTGGAGGCTTTCGCGGGCGTGGCCGTCGTAGTTGCGGTCGCCGGAGGCGTGCTGCGCGTGCTGGCAGGCTCGGGCGACGGGAGCGCGGAGGAAGTGCCGGGCGTGCGCGCGGCCTCTTCTGCGGCGCGTGCGGCTGTCTCGCGCGCTGTCGGTTCGTCGCTATGAGCGTCCGCCGCTTCTGCGTCTTCGTCCGTCGCTTCGGGCGTCGGTTGACCGAGTTGCTGCCTGCTCGCGTTCGCCACTTCCGCATTGGAGGAGGCTGCGAGGCGACGATAGATCGCGCGCGCTTCCGACGTACGACCGGACAGGCGCAGCGTGTCTGCGTAAGCCAACTGCACCGTGTCGCGTGCGAGCGCGGCGGGCGAGGCTTCGCCCAAGCCCTTATAAGATGCCAGCGCGTCTTCGTAGAGTCCTTCGGCGTGCTGCGCAGCGGCGAGGCTGCGCCAGGCATCCGCATCCGTGGGCGCAAGGCGCGTCACGGCGCGTAGAGCTTCGATGGCCTCACGACGCGCGCCGCCTTCGAGCAACAGGCGCGCGAGCCGTCGCTGCGGTTCGGCGTTCAGAGGGTCGAGCGCGGCGGCCTCACGCAGTCGCGCTTGTGCTTCCGCAGCGTTGCCGGAAGCGATGAGCGCGGCGGCCTCGGCCAGTTTGGCCTCCGCGAGTTGCTTCGGGTCGAGCGCGGGAGGCGGGGGGTTGCCGGTGATGGCGGGCGGAGTTTCGGAGTTGCGCCACGCGCGCGAGCCGAACCAGAAGGCGGCGAAGGCCACGCCGCAGATCAAGACGATTGACAGGATCGCCACGCCCATTCCCAACCACACGCGAAGCGCGCGCGACTCGGTTGACCCTGCGGACGCAGGACGCGGCGACGGCGCGGCGTTCGTCGTCTGCATCTCCGTCGCAGGTTGGAGCGAACCCGTGGGAGAGAGTGTTACCTGTTGCGGCGCGGGATTGAATTGCGGCTTGCTGTTGGCGCGCGCCGGGTTGAGAGAAGCGGCGGCGTCCGCAGGCAAGTTCCGGGAGGTGAGCGGCCTGACGTTGATGGTGATCTGCGTCTGCTCCGGGTCGAAGTTGTCGGAGGCTAAACCGGGCGCGGGGTCGGGGCGAAAACCTTCGGCGTAGTTTGCGCCTTCGGTGTAGTTCGCCGTCGAGACTCCGGCGCGCACGGCGTCGCGCGCGGGCGTGTATTGCCCGTCGCTGCCGCGTTCGGCCTCCGCGTCACGGCCTTCGCCCGGACTCACGCCGCGCTGCTGTAAGAGATCGTCCAACTCTTCGTGTGTAACTTCGGAGGTCTGTGCGTCTGCGGAGGGCGGCGTTTGCGGAGCGACGATCTCGTCCGTCGTGTTCTGGCCGGAGAGCGGCATGGTGGCGGCGATGGGCGAGATGTCGTCTCCCAACGCGCCCACGCGCTTGAGTTGCGTGCCGCAATGGCGGCAATAACGCGCCTCGGGGGGAGCGAGAATTTCGCAACTGGGACAGGTCTTCGTCATCCGTCTCCTCTCAAACGGTGGGCGGTGGAGTTTAACGCACGGGGGGACGCGCCGTGCCGCCGCTCGTACTGCTACTGCTGCCGCGCTCGCGCACGACGACGGTTCCGGCGATGCGGTCGTGCAGCGTGCGCCCCTCCGCATCGAAGGCGGCGAGGAGAAACCCTATGCCGAGCGTGAGGAGAGAAACCAGATAGCCGAGGGTGTGGCGCAGGGTAGCATGCCCGAAGCCGAGCGGCTCGCCGTTGAGGCGTTCGATGCGTAAGCCCGTCGCCCACTTGCCGACGGTCGTGCCCGTGAAGACGGGCAGCACGAGAAAGTTCAACAGGAGCACGGCGAGACTCACGAGATAGCCTGTGGCGAGCATCGCTTCGCCCGTCCAGTTTGCGCCGCCGCTGAGCGTGCGCGCCAACAGCGTCGTGAAGGCGAGGATGGCGACGGCCAGCGTGTAATCCACGAGCAACGCGCCGCACCTGAGCGAGAAGGGCGCGCGCACCCTGCGACGGCGCGCTTCAAACACCACCGCTGCGGCGCGCTCCACCGTCGCCCGCCTTTGGCGCTCCGCCAACCCCGCTTCCATCTGTGCTGTCATAAATAAGCTGCCGGCTATAAGCTTGTGCGCTGCCAGCCAAACCATAAAAGAGCTATTAGCCGGAAGATTCTTGTTTTAGCTGATAGCTAACGGCTGATAGCTCATAGCTCCCGGCTGAAGGCTACCCTATCAAAAAATGGAGCGTGGTTTCGCCGAGGCGCAGTTTGTCGCCGCTTTCGAGCGCGCGTGGTTGATGCGGCGCGAGACGCAGAGAGTCGTTCAAGACCGTCCCGTTCACCGAGCCGAGGTCTTCGACGAGATACACGTCGCCCTTGCGAAAGATGCGCGCGTGGCGGCGCGAGATTTTGGTTTGCGGGTCGAACTTCGACAGGTCAACCTCCGGGAAAATTTGCGAATGCGGATCGCTGCGCCCGATGTGGCTCGATTCCTTGTGGAGTTGAAACGACGAATCGAGTTCGGTTGTTCCCATCACGACGAGTTTGGCCGTCGCGCGCGCCGTCCTCAAGGCCGCGCTCGCCACGGCGAGCGGTTGGCGTTGGCCGCAGTGCGCGCAATACACGTCGTCGTAAGCGATGCGCCCGCCGCAGAAGCCGCAATAGACCATCTCGACCTGCATCGTCTTCATGCCCGTGCGGTCGCCGGCGTGCGCCGTGCCGTAAGTGACCGCCCCGGCGCGCAGTTTTTCGAGATGCGCGCCGAGCGCGTCGCGCAGTTCTGCCGCCGAACGAAAACGATCTTCGGGCTTGTAGCCGACGGTGCGCATCAGGATCGCTTCCATCTCGTTTGAGAGCGAGGGCGCGAGCTGGCGCGGGCGCGGGTTCTTGTTGAAGTCGAAGATGAGGAGCGGGTTGTCCTGCGGGTCTGAGCCGGTCAGGAGATGAAACATCGTCGCGCCGAGACTGTAGATGTCCGAGCGCGGCTCGACCTTGCCGCTGAAGAGTTCGGGCGGCGCATAGCCCATCGTGCCGACCGCCGTGACGCCCTTCTCCTGCGTCGTCACCCAGCGCGCGATGCCGAAGTCGATGAGCATGACGCGGCCACTATTGCCGTCGATCATCAGGTTGGCGGGTTTGAGATCGCGATAGATGATCGGCGGGTTGCGGCGGTGCAGGTATTCGAGCACGTCCGCCACCTGGCAAGCCCAGTCGGTGACGGTCTTTTCGTCGATGCGCCCGCCGGGGGCGTTCCTCAGGCGCGCGAGAAAATCGCCGCCGGAGATGTACTTCATGACGAGATAGAAGCGCGCCGCCTCGTCGTCGTAGAAGTAATCGTAGATGGTCGGGATCGAAGGGTGTTCGAGCGAAGCCAGCAGCATCGACTCGCGTTTGAAATCGTTGATGGCCTTCTCGTGCTGCGACTCGTCGATGTTCGACTGGATCATCTCCTTGACGGCGCGCGGCTGGTCGCCGAGATTGCGGTCGCGCGCGAGATAGACCGCGCCCATGCCGCCGCCGCCGATGCGCCTGACGATCTCGTAACGCGAATAGAGGATCGTGCCCGGGTCGAGTTGCTTCGCCTGATGACGCAGCCGACCCGTCGAGCCGGAACGCGATGTGCCCATCACAGCGTTCGTCCTGTTATCGCTGCTGTTGATGTCGCTACCGCCCGTCACGCGCTTGTTCTCCTCCGCCCCCGCTGGCACGTTCTCCGCTTGGCGCGCGGCTTCCGCCGCAGGCTCCTTCGCGCCGCCCGCTTCCGCACGATGCCCGGCTGCCGCTTCATCCGCACCGTTTCCCAACTTCGCCGAAGCCTCCGCTCGCTGCGCGCCGCCGCTCATGTCTTCAACTGCGCCCGCCGTTTTGACGGCTGCCGCTCCGAACGCTTCCTGCGCCTGCGAGATCGGCGACGCGGACTCTCCCGCACGCGCTCCCGCGCCTTTATCTTCGCGCGGCGCGGACGCTGCCTTCTCCGCTCCGGCCTCCGGCCTCTGCTCGACCGCAGCGGGCGCGGCTTCGACCCCCACGGCGAAGGCCAGCGCCGACTCGGCACTCCCCATCCCCGCGCCGGGCGCAGCCGTGCCTTGAGACGCGGCCTTGCCTTGCGGCAACGGCGTCCCGCAATCACCGCAAAAACGATCCGTCGGCGTAACTTCCGCGCCGCAATGTGGACAGGAGGACATCACTTCAATCTTCAGGAGTCAGAACTCAGAATACAGAAGTCAGCAGGAAGAGCAGGCCGCTTTTATTCTGACCACTGTATTCCGACTACTGTTTTCTGACTACTGTTTTCTGAATTCCGACTTCTACCTAGCAACATGAAAACGTAAAAACGTCTTGCCGATGATGATCTCGTCGCCATCGTTCAAGGGTTGGCGGTCGCCTGGGAGCAGGCGTCTGCCGCGATTGATAAAAGTGCCGTTGGTCGAACCCAAATCTTCGATGTAATACTGTTCGCCGCGTCGCGTAATGCGCGCGTGGCGGCGCGAGACTTTCGCTTCCGGGTCGTCCGAGTCGAGATCAACGTCAGGGAAGATGCCGCTGTCTGCATCCCAACGCCCGATGTAGGCTTCGTCCTCGTGCACGGGAAACTCTTTCCCGGCGGAACGACCGCGATTGATGACGAGCGCGGCGTGCGCGCTGTGTGCGCCTCCGGCGGCACGCGGCGGCGTCACGGCTGCCGGGGTCGCGCGTGCGGCGACGGAAGTTCTGACGGCGGAGGCCGCTTCCGAGAGCGCGACGGAGGCTGCGGCGTCGGCGGCCTCTTTGCTGCCATCGTGCTTGGTCGGCGCGTCGGGCGAGATTACGTCAGGCGACGCGCCTTCGTCCGTGAGCGTCAGAGGCTTATTGAGCATTTGCAGGATGGGCGTGCGCGCATCAGCTGAAGCGCGCCCCGTCGCGGCAGCCCCGGCGGACGTGAGCGGCAACCCGCACTCGTCGCAGTATTGCGCCCCGTCAACATTTTCCGTCTGGCATCGCTCGCAGGTGATCATGATCTCGACTTCTGCCGCCCCGACTATACTCAAGACACACGGCAGATTGTAACGCGAAACGGAAAAGCTAGTAAATCGTTCAAGGCCGTGAATCGTAAATCGTCAATCGTGAATAGACGGAAAACGGATTTTCTCCATTCACGATTGACGATTTACGATTCATAATTCGCGGCTTTTGACAATTTACGCGCCGACGTTTGAGAATTACGAGCTTTTGAAACTGTTTTTGTAATTCCGACGTAAAAGGTTTGTCGCCGCGAGCGTTATAGTTACAGCAGCGGTTACGCTTCGCGCGGCACAGTTTTGCTTTTCGCCCCGACGGTTGCCCCTGATCCCCTAAGTTAAAGGAAGTTGAAGACGTATGGCTCTCAGCCGGAAGAAGAAAATTATCATTGCGGTTTCGGCGGTGGCCGTCATCGCGCTCATCGTTATCATTAGTGTCTTCGCCGGACGCAAGGACGAGCCGGAAGTGACGGTCGTGAAAGTGACCGTGCGCCCCGAACTGCGCTCGACCGTGACGGCCTCGGGCGAGGTGCGACCGGTCAAGTTCATCAACCTGACAAGCGAAGTCAACGGGCGCATCGAAGAGATTTTCGTCAACCCCGGCGACGCCGTGACGCAAGGCCAGCCGCTCGTGCGCCTCGACCCGACGCAGTTGCAGTCTTCGCAGGAAGCGCAGACGGCAGGCGTGCAGGTTGCCATCAGCGACGTGCAGAACGCGCGCTCCTCCGTCACCGCCGCCGAGAACAGCGTGGCGCAGGCGCAGCAGGGGTTGACGGTGGCCGAGGCCGGTTTGTCGCAGGCACGGCAGGGAGTCGTCACCTCGCAGACGAGCGTTGACCGCGCGCAGGTTGATCTCAACACGGCGCAACGCGAATTGAGACGGCAGACCGAACTCGTCGAAGCGGGCGTTGCCTCGCGCGCCGATTACGACGCCGCGCGAGATCGTCTGGAGCAAGCGCAGGTCGCTCTGCGCACGGCGCAGGCGCAATTGCAGCAGCAGCGCATCGCGGTCGAGGAATCGCGGGCGCGCGTCAACCAGCAGAAGGTCGCCGTGCGCGACGCGCAGATCGGCGTGCAGCGCGCACGCACCGGAGTCGCTTCGAGCGAAGCGCGCGTCAACCAGCAACAGGCCATTCTGCGCGGCCAGTCGAGCCAACGCTCGAAGGCCACGCAACTCTCGCCGCTCACGGGCGTCGTCGCAGACATCCCCGCGCGGCAGGGACAGTTCGCCCTCGCCAACTTGACCTCCACGCCCCTCATGACCATCGCGGACATGTCCACGATCAACGTCGAGGTGAACGTTGACGAGACGGAGATCGGGAACGTCGCGGTCGGGCAGGCGGCGAAAGTCAAGATCGACGCGCTCGGCGAAAAAGAGGTCGAAGGCATCGTCACGCAGAAGAACCCGCTCGCCGTCGGCAAGTCCGACACGCAGGGCGGCGGCCTCCAGAACCGTGTGAACGTGCAGGAGGCCAAAGAGTTCAAAGTCATCGTCGAACTCAGGAACATGCCCGACGACGTGCGCAACGCTCTGCGTCCCGGCATGACGGCGACGGCCAACATCACGACCAAGACGAAACAGAACGTGCTCGCAGTGCCCCTGCAAGCCGTGATCGAGAAAGCTCCGCCGACGCCCGCGCCCGCCGGTGGCGGCGATGCAGCGGCGGCGACGCCTGCGCCCGCAGCCGCGCCGGGCGAGAAGCCGAAAGAGATCAAAGGCGTCTACGTGCTCGAAGGCAACAAGGTGAAGTTCCTGCAAGTCGAGACGGGCATCACGGGCGAATCCGACATCGAGATCGTGAGCGGACTCAAGGAAGGCGTGGAGGTCATCACGGGGCCGAGCCGCGTGCTGCGTACTTTGAAAGAGAACGCGAACGTGAAGAAACAGACGCGCAAGCCCGGCGAAGGCGAAGGCAAAGCGGGCGAGAGCAAGTAAGTTATGAGCAACGCTATCGTGGCTGACCGGCCACTCGAACAACGTATCGAACACGGCGACCTGCTCGCGCACGACGCCGTCCCCGCCGCGCTCATCTCGATGCGCGACATCTGGAAGACTTACCAGATGGGGTCGGAAGAATTGCACGCGCTGCGCGGCGTCTCCTTCGACGTGCAGCGCGGCGAGTATGTCGCCATCATCGGGCCATCGGGTTCGGGCAAGTCAACCCTGATGAACCTCATCGGCTGCCTCGACACGCCTTCGCAGGGTCGCTACTGGATCAACAGCAAGCTCGTCTCCGACATGGACGACGACGAACTCGCGCGCATCCGCAACAAAGAGATCGGCTTCGTCTTCCAGACCTTCAACCTGCTGGCGCGCGCCACCGCCCTGCACAACGTCGAACTCCCGCTCATCTACGCCGGGATCAGTTCCGCCGACCGCCACGAGAAGGCGCAGGCATCGCTGCGCGCCGTCGAACTCGGCGACCGCATGACGCACCGCCCCAACGAACTCTCCGGCGGCCAACGCCAGCGCGTCGCCATCGCCCGCGCCCTCGTCAATCATCCCTCGCTCCTCTTAGCGGACGAACCGACGGGCGCGCTCGATTCGCACACCAGCATCGAGATCATGAACCTCTTCGAGAAACTCCATTCCGAAGGCAACACGATCATCGTCGTCACGCACGAGCCGGACATCGCCGAGCGCGCACACCGCGTCATCTCCATCCGCGACGGCAACATCGAGCGCGACGAGAAGATCAAGTAACCCGCGACCGACTGCGCCGGGGCGACCGACAATAAAAACGCCCGCCGGTTTTGACGACCGGCGGGCGTTCTCATTTGTCCGTTTCTCATTTGTCCGTCGAAGTCTATTTCACCCTCCGGCGACGAGGAACACGTCCCACGCCCGCCATGTGGGGCTGTCAAACTTTTACGTCGCAGCCGCAGAATGGCGGGCAAAGCAGGTGCGCAAGCCTTCCTCGAAGCCGTTAATCCTGCGCCTCATTTGACCTGCCTCTCATCCGCAATTCATAATCCGCAGGCACAAGAAAACTGTTTTCCACGGACGGCAGGTAGCGTACTGCCCGTGCAACTAAAGGCGAACTTCCCCCGTAATAATCCGGTCGTGAAATTAATCGAGACTTTAAAACTGGCATTCGCCGCCGTCTGGGCGCACAAACTTCGTTCGGCTCTGACGCTGCTCGGCATGATCATCGGCGTCACGGCGGTCGTCGTCGTCGTCTCGCTCATACAGGGTTTCAATCGTTACGTTGACGAGAAGATCGCGGGCATCGGCGCAAAGTCGTTCACCATTCAACGCTTCAACATCTTCGAAGACTTCAAAGACACGGATACCATCGCCGCCGCCACGCGCCGCAACAAAGATTTGACGATGGACGACTTCGAGTATTTGAAGGCGCGCGCCGTGCTCATAGATAAACTCGGCGCGGGCGCGCGACCCTCACGCGCGCAGGTCAAACGCGGCGCGGAGATACTCGAAGAAGTTCCCATTGACGGTATGACGGCCAACGTCGCCGAGATCAACGCCGTCGAGGTGGCCGACGGGCGTTTCTTCACCGAGACGGAGAACCAGAGCGCGGCGCGCGTCGCCTTCCTCGGCTCAGACGTGGCCTCCAAGTTGTTTCCCACGACCAGCCCGATCAACGAGGAGATTTCCATTCGCGGCCTGCCCTTCCGCGTCGTCGGCGTGGCCGTCGCGAAAGGAAGCGTGCTCGGCATGCCGCAGGACAATTTCATCAACATCCCCTTGAAGACTTACGGCAACCAGTTCGGCGGCTTCCGCAACAACCGCTCGCTCTACTTCGTCGCCACCGCCAAGTCGGACGAACTCTTCAACGACGCCGTCGAGGAAGCGCGCCAACTCATGCGTGCGCGCCGCCGCGTGCCCGCCAACGAGAAGGACAACTTCGGCATCATGACGCCCGATGCCATCACGGGCTTGCGCGACCGCATCTTCGGCTCGATCTTCATCGTCGCCATCGCCGTGCCCGCCATCGCACTCGTCGTCGGCGGCATCGTGATCATGAACATCATGCTCGTCTCCGTCACCGAACGCACGAAGGAGATCGGCATCCGCAAGGCGCTCGGCGCACGGCGCGGCGACATCCTCAAGCAATTTCTCGTGGAGGCCATGACGCTCTCCGCGCTCGGCGGCGCAACCGGCGTCCTGCTCGCGTGGATCGTCGGGCGCGTCTTAACCGCCATCTTCTTCCCGACCTACCTGTCGGTCGTCGCCGTCATCGTCGCCGTCACGGTGTCGGGCGGCATCGGCGTGATGGCCGGAATTATTCCCGCGTGGAAGGCCGCCCGCCTCAACCCCATCGAAGCCCTGCGCTCGGACTAGAAGGAAGAGGAATCGTGAATCGTAAATAGAGGGAAGCAGGTTTTCTCTGTTTCCGATTCACGACTCACGACTCACGATTCACGGTGTTTATATGAAACTACTGCGAAGCGATATTTACGAAAACCTGAAGATGGCGCTGGCGACCCTGCGCACGAATAAGCTGCGCTCGGCGTTGACGGTGGTGGGCGTCGTGATCGGCGTCTGGACGGTGATGGCTATCGCTTCCATCATCAGCGGTATTGACCTCGCCGTCACCAAAGAGATCGAATCGTTCGGCACGCGCACGATCATCCTCACGAAGTTCGAGACGGGCATCCACGTGGGTCGCCGCTCGCGCGAGGAACGGATGCGCAAGGAGTTGACCTTCGAAGACGCGATGGCGTTGCGCGCGCTCCCGGCGGTCGAACTCTCGGTGCCCTTCCTCGACATCACCAACAATTTCTTCGGCTCGAAGATCAACGTCTCGGCCAACGGCAAGACCTCTTCCGCCGTCCGCCTGCAAGGGACGCTGCCGGACTACGAGCGCGCCGGAATCGAGAACGTTTCCGAAGGGCGTTTCTTCTCCGAGTTTGAGAACGATCAGAACCAGCAGGTGTGCGTTATCGGTGCGAGCGTGGCGGAAAACTTCTTCCCGTTCGGGTCGCCGCTGGAACAGGAGATAGACATCGGCGGCAACAAGTTTCGCGTCATCGGCATCTTCGAGAAGCGCGACCAACTCGGCGGAGGCGGCGGCAACAACGACGAAAGCAACGTCATCTACATGCCCTATAACGTCGCCCGCAAACTCAAGCCGAACGCCGACGATGTCTTTATTTTCGCCGTGGCGAAAGCGGGGCAGATGGAGGCGGCGCAGGATCAGGTGGTAGACCTGATGCGCGTGCGCCGCCAGACGCCGTTTGGAGAGAAGAACAACTTCGGCGTGACGACCGCCGAGTCGGCCATCTCGAATTTCCGTTCGATCACGTCGGGCGTGGCGATTGCGATGGTCGTGATCTCTTCGGTCGGCCTGATGGTGGGCGGCATCGGCGTGATGAACATCATGCTCGTCTCCGTCACCGAACGGACGCGCGAGATCGGCGTGCGCAAAGCTATCGGCGCGCGCCGCGCAGACATCCTCTGGCAGTTTCTCATCGAGGCCATGACCTTGACGGGCTTCGGCGGCCTCGTCGGACTCCTGCTCGGCTGGGGGACGACGTTTCTCATCAGCATCTTCGTGCCCTCTTACGTCCCGCTCTGGGCGCCTATCGCCGGATTCGTCGCCAGCGTCGGCATCGGCCTCATCTTCGGACTCTGGCCGGCCTGGAAAGCCGCCCGCCTCGATCCCATCGAAGCCCTGCGCTATGAATAGAGGTTAGAGGTCGGAAGTTAGAACTAAGCAGCAGAGGCCGTCGAGAGCGAACCTGCACGCGCTCTCGACGGCCTCTGCTTTTATTGACCTCCGACCTTTTAGCTCTGACCTCTGTTTTTAATAAGCCTGACCGAACGCAGCCGACATCCCGACGCGCGCGAGAACGCCGACCAGCCAGATCGCGAGCGCGATGCCCCACGCCGCGCCCGACGACAGGCGCGCGACCTTACGCAAGCCTATCGCCGCGAGGAAGAGTCCGTAGAACTGGAACAGATCGATAGAGCCGAGGAGCGTCCCTAGCACGGGCTGTTCTTTGGGGTTAACGAGCAGACCTAAATTGGCGCGCGCCAGTCCCTGATTCACGGCTGACGGGTCAATGTCGTCTTTCGACTTCAAAAACAGCAGCAGGATACTCAACAGCGAAGAGATGACGAGGGGCGGCATGCTGGAATAAACCCACACGGAGAGCGCCTGCCTGTAGCTCATAGACTTCGCCATCGCCATCGTGCCGAGCAGGTACAACCCGGCTCCGGCGGCGAAGATGACGGCGAAGACGATGGGGAAAGAGGCGTAGGTGATGGCCTGCACGATGGGCTGGCGCTGGATGCTCAGGGCTTGCTCCACCTGCTCCGGCGTCATGTCGGCTGAACGCGCCTCAAGCTGTGCGCGGGCGATGTTTTCCGCGCCGAGACGCTGTACGAACAGGATGTAGAAGGCCATAAACGCCAGTATCAGGATGATCCCGGCGATGAGAAAACGCGGGCGCGAGCGCAGGGCTTCAAACGTGCGCGCGGGTTCGAAGAAGATACCGCTCAGAGTTTCCGCCGTTGACATCGTTTCGGTGGCGGGCGCGGGCGGTGCAGGGTGCGGCGGCGCGACAGCGTTGTTAACCGGGGAGATCGGGGTGTTCATGTCGCTCATTTTTTTGTCCTACAGGGATTGGGATGGAGAAGACTTTGGTGAAAGCATAACGAACGTTGCTTCAAGCAAGTGACTTCAAGCAGTGACTTCGCTCTCTATTACGCACGGCGCGAGGCGATGTTTCATTCGAAGGTGCCGGGCGGGAAGAGAGCACGGGTTCGTTTAACTCCAACCGAAAAATTTGCGCATCAACGGAAGCCACGGGTGGGTGGCGACCATCTCGCGGAAAAATATCTCGTGTTCGCCTTCGACGCGCGCCATCTCTTCGAGGTCGGCGGCAAACTCCCCGAGTTCGAGTTGGCGCGCGTGATGCGCCGCCGTCTCATACTCTTCGACGTTGCCGCTTTCGAGCCTCCCTGCAAAGTACATCGGCAGGAACCAGCCCGTCAGATGACAGAAGAGGCCGAGCGTCCGGCCAATCGTCCACATCAATCTCTCTCTGCTTTTGACGGGCGCAACCGAGAGCGTGTTCATGATCGACCTCACCTTCTTCCGGTGCACCCATTCCTCATCCTCGATCTGCCGGATGCGCTCGCGCTCCCCGCCCGCCCTGAGCGACTTCCAATGACCGCGATACGCGTAAGCCGCCGCCAACTCGCCCGAATAAGCTCCCTGCAACACGCGCGCAAGCTGCCGTCGATCTTCGTCT
This sequence comes from Pyrinomonadaceae bacterium, assembly GCA_036399115.1. Lineage (GTDB taxonomy): Bacteria > Acidobacteriota > Blastocatellia > Pyrinomonadales > Pyrinomonadaceae > JAIVJZ01. The sequence goes on from DASWNS010000111.1 coordinate 13,548, forward strand.
ACAGTCGTCATCTCTTAAACACTATACGAACAATTTTTTTCGGCGCGCGAATATTTTTCGAGCAGTCGGGAGTTCGCTCCCGGCGTGAGTTGCCATTGGCGCACGCGAAACTCAAGCGGGCTTGATCGGCACGGAAGGAAGGGTCGGCGCGTCTGCCCAACCGGGCACGCGTATGCAGGCGACGGTGTGGCCGGGCGCGACTTCGCGCAAGTCCGGATCAATTTGTGAACATTCGGGAATCGCATCGGGGCAGCGCGTGTGGAAGCGGCAGCCGGAAGGCGGGTTGATCGGCGTCGGCACGTCGCCGGAGAGCACGATGCGTTCGCGCTTGCGCGTCGGGTCAGGCACGGGGATCGCGGAGAGCAGTGCGCGCGTGTAGGGGTGCAGCGGGTTCGCGTAGAGTTCGACCGCCGAGGCCACTTCGACGATGCGCCCCAGATACATCACGGCCACGCGGTTCGAGATGTGTTCGACGACGGCGAGGCCGTGCGAGATGAAGAGATATGTCAGGTCGAACTCCGCCTGCAAATCTTCCAGCAGGTTGATGACCTGCGCCTGCACCGACACGTCGAGCGCAGAGACGGGTTCGTCCGCCACGATCAACTTCGGATTGAGCGCGAGCGCACGCGCGATGCCGAGCCGCTGCCGCTGCCCGCCCGAAAACTCGTGCGGGTAACGATTCATATAATCCGGGTCGAGTCCAACCTTTCGGAGCAACTCCGCGACGCGCTCGCGCCGCTCCTGTTTCGTTCCCGTGCCGTGAATGACGAGCGGTTCGGCCACGATGTCGCGCACGCGCAGGCGCGGGTTCAGGCTGGCGTAGGGGTCTTGAAAGATGATCTGCATCTCGGCGCGCACGCCCCTCAGAGCCTTCCCTGAGAGCGCGAGCACGTCCTTACCTTCAAAGGAGATCTCACCCTTCGTCGGCTCGATGAGACGCAACAGGCAACGACCGACGGTTGACTTCCCGCAGCCCGACTCGCCGACGAGTCCGAGCGTCTCGCCCTTAAAAATATCGAACGTCACGCCGTCAACCGCGCGCACCACGTCGTCGCTGCCCGCGACCGGAAAGTGTTTGAACAGGCCGCGCACGCGCACGAGTTCTTCCACGCGCGCTTCCGGCTCTCCCGCATCACGCGCGCGCGCCGCCCGCGCCTCCGCTTCCGGCACGCGCTCCAAACGTTCGTTCGTTGTCCCGTCAATCACTGTCCCGCGCTCTCCATCTGTTCCGCTGTTTGATTGTCCGCCGCGACCGCCGAGGCCATGTCGTAGAGCACGCAGCGAACCTTGACGCCGCCTTCGAGTTCGTAGAGCGGAATCCGTCCTACGGTGCAACGCGGTTCGCGATAGCTGCAACGCGGCGCGAAGTGGCAACCGGGCGGCAGGTCGGTCGGCTTCGGCACGGTGCCTTCGATGGTCTGCAAACGCTCGACCTTCTGCGCCTCGCCCACCGTCAACTTCGGCACGGACTTCAACAGCCCCTCCGTGTAAGGCATGCGCGGGCGCGCGAACAACTCCGCGACCGGAGCCTCTTCCACGATCCGCCCCGTATACATCACCGCCACCCTGTCCGCCACTTCCGCCACGACGCCGAGATCGTGCGTGATGAGCAGCACCGCCAACTCGCGCGACTTTCGCAGGCCGTCTAAGAGTTCCAATATCTGCGCCTGAATCGTCACGTCGAGCGCGGTCGTGGGTTCGTCCGCGATGAGCAATTTCGGGTCGCAGGCGAGCGCCATCGCGATCATTACGCGCTGCCGCATCCCGCCCGACAACTGGTGCGGGTAATCGCTCGCGCGTCTGGCCGGATCGGGAATCGCCACTTCGCGCATCGCCTCAATCGCCCCTTCGCGCGCCTGCTTGCGCGTGAGTTTTCGATGCAGGCGCAACGCCTCCGCGATCTGCTCGCCCACCGTATAGACCGGGTTCAAAGAGGTCATCGGGTCTTGAAAGATCATCGCGATGTCGTCGCCGCGAATCTCGCGCATGCGCTTCTCCGAAGCGGCGCGCAGGTCTTCCCCGTCAAACCAGATCTCCCCCTCGACGATCCTTCCCGGCGCGCCCACCAGACGCATCACCGACAGAGCCGTCACACTCTTCCCACAACCCGACTCGCCCACCAACCCCAACAACTCCCCGCGATCCAGATAAAAACTGACGCCGTCCACCGAACGCACCACGCCCGCGCGCGTGAAGAAATGGGTCTGCAAATTTTTAACTTCGAGCAAATGAGACATACGCTTGCGAGATTAACACATGATCAGAAGGACTCTAGCGGATGACGCGCACGTCGCGTTCGCTGAAGATTTTCCAGCCCTGCGGCGTGAGTTGCCAGCGTAGTTCCTGTACGACTTCGCCGCTGCGGTTCTGCCCGCCGCCTTCGATGACGTAGCTTTTGCGGAAGCGCATGACGGCGGCGCGTCCCTGTTCCTGAATGATGAGTTCGGGCGCGGCGGCGCGCACTTCAACCGTGCGTGCGCGCTGGAAGACGCGCTCCTTCTCCGCGCGCACGGCGGCGCGCGGCGCGTTGCGCGTCAGGTAGAAGGCGCGCATGACGGGCGGGTAAAAGCTCATCTGCCGTTCGATGTCGCGCGCGTTCGTCGCCGCGATCCAGTCTTCGAGCGCGCGGCGCAGGAAGAAGGCCGTCTCGTTGCTCCCGGCAACGGGAGAGGCTTCGTCGTTCGTTCCCGCCGGGGAGGACGCGATGCTGCGTTCGGGCGTCGTGGGCGAGGGGCGCGCGGGCGTGTCGTAGATGTCCCACTGGGCGGTGTCGGAGATCTTTTCATAGACGCTGCGGATGATGATCGGTTCGTTGAGTTGCTCGTTGTTGAGCCGCCGCGTGACGCGCAGGTAACGCCGGTCTTCCAACGGCTCGAAGGCGACGCTGAACTTGTCCGCGTTCCCGCCGCTGACGCTGACGCTCAAACTGTCGGCACGAAGCGTCGCGCGCGTGCTGACGATCTGGCCGCCGCCCGATCTCTCGTTGTGCGTCAGGCCGTCGGCTTCAAAGGAGATGCGCGGCGCGCGCGACGAAGCGAGCGTGACGCGTGTGCCCCGCCGCTCGATGGCGAGCAGGTCTGGCGGCGTGAGGCGCACGGTGAGGTCGATGAAGAATTTCTGCTGTTCGCCGAAAGGCAGGTTGCTCGTCGCGCCCGCGACGACCGAGTACAACTTGTCGCTGCGCGCGAGGTCTATGCGGTACAGCCCCGTGAGTTGCGCGTCCGCCGCATCGTTGCGAGACGCGGTGGACGACGCGACGGTGCGCCGTCTCTGCGCCGCCGCCGACGAGAGCGACGCGGTTTGACCGAGACACACGAGCGTCGCGCAGAGCGCTAACGCGGATACGCTGGTTAGCTTCTTCATAAAACCTTTCCCCGTTTCGACATCACGACACCTTGAAACCTTCGACTCTGGCAACGCACTCCCGAAAGGCGTGCCGGGACTCTTAAAGCTGCTTCTTCACAGTCAATAACTGCCTCTTCACAGTCAAGCTCTCTCAGACCGTCACGGCTTCCCTGTATTCGCCCCAGACGCGGCGCAGGCGATGGCTGATCTCGCCGACCGTGGCGTAGGCCTCGACGGCGGCGAGGATGTGCGGGAGAAGATTTTCCGTCTCCGTGCGCGCCGCCGCTTCGAGCGCGACGAGACGTGACTCGACCGAAGCGTTGTCGCGCCGCTCGCGCAGCGCGCGCAGCCGTTCGACCTGCGACTGTTCGATGGCAGGTTCGACGCGCAGGAGCGGCGGCGTGGAGTCTTCCTCGATCTGAAAGCGATTGACGCCGACCACCGTGGCATCGCCCGTCTCGACTGCTCGCTGGTAATTATAGGCGGCCTCCTGAATTTCGCGCTGCACGTAGCCGAGTTCGATGGCGCGCAGCATGCCGCCGAGCGCGTCGATCTTTTTGATGTAGTCGGAGGCGCGTCGTTCGAGTTCGTCCGTCAGGTGTTCGACGGCGTAAGAGCCTGCGAGCGGGTCAACCGTGTCGGCCACGCCCGATTCGTGCGCGATCACCTGCTGCGTGCGCAGGGCGACGCGCGCAGCCGTCTCTGTGGGCAGGGCGAGGGCTTCGTCCGAGGCGTTCGTGTGGAGGCTCTGCGTGCCGCCGAGCACGGCGGCGAGCGCCTGAATCGTCGTGCGGACGACATTGACTTCCGGCTGCTGCGCGGTGAGCGTGGAGCCTGCCGTCTGCGTGTGGAAGCGCAGCATCAGCGAACGCGGGTCGCGCGCCTGAAAACGCTCGCGCATGATGCGCGCCCACAAACGGCGGGCGGCGCGAAACTTGGCGATCTCTTCCAGCAGGTTGTTGTGCGCGTTGAAGAAGAAGGAGAGGCGCGGGGCGAAATCGTCAACTTGCAGCCCCGCCGCCGTCGCCGCTTCGACGTAGGCGATGGCGTCTGCGAGCGTGAAGGCGAGTTCCTGCGCGGCGGTCGAACCGGCCTCGCGGATGTGATAACCGCTGATCGAGATGGTGTTCCAGTTCGGCACTTCGCGGGCGCAATAGGCGAAGGTGTCCGTGACGAGACGGAGCGAAGGCGCGGGCGGATAGATGTACGTGCCGCGCGCGATGTACTCCTTGAGGATGTCGTTCTGGATCGTACCTTGAAGTTTGGCGGGGGCGATGCCCTGCTTGCGCGCGACGGCGATGTAGAGGCAGAGGAGCGTGGAGGCCGTCGCGTTGATGGTCATCGAGGTCGAGACGCTGTCGAGCGGGATGCCCGCGAAGAGTCGCTCCATGTCTTCGAGCGAGTCGATGGCGACGCCGACTTTGCCGACTTCTCCGGCGGCGAGCGGGTCGTCCGAGTCCAGCCCGATCTGCGTGGGCAGGTCGAAGGCGACGGAGAGGCCGGTCGTGCCGTGCGCGAGCAGATATTTATAACGCGCATTGGACTCTTCCGCCGAGGCATAGCCCGCGTACTGGCGCATCGTCCAGAAGCGACCGCGATACATGTTGCGGCGGACGCCGCGCGTGTAAGGGTAAGAGCCGGGCGCGCCGAGGTCGCGCTCGTAGTCGGGCGCGTCCGTGTTCGCGGGGTTGAAATCGTTGGCGAGTTCGACGCCGGAAGAGGTTTCGAAACGCGCGCGGCGTTCTTTGGGCGGCGCGGCGGCGTTGTCTACGGGTTCGGTTACGGGGTCGGTTTTGGTGCTCATATCAATTTCGTTTCGCAGTTTGAAGTCAGCTTCGACGCCGCTCTACGACGAGCACGCTAGCACACGGCGCGCGCGCCTCGCAATGCATGATTTTGCGCGCCGTCGTCGGGCATTTTGAACGCCCCTCGACTGGCAACCGGAGCCTCGTTGCGAGCGTCTGAAGAACGTCCGCCCCCAACACTTCCTTAGTCCCAAGCAACAGACAAAAGAAAGACCCGATACCCGATGAGAAAACTCTTTGTTTCTGTCCTCCCTCTAGTTGTGTTCCTTCTCCCGGCCTTCCCTCAGTTCCCCTTTCTGAGCGGACTCGGCCTCTCGCTCATCGCCCCGAAGACAGTGGCCGAACGCCCCGCCGACGGGCAGGCGGAATTGAACAAAATGCAGGGGCGGATCAAGGCGGCCAAGCGTCTGCTCGAACGCGAAGCCCCGGAAACGACCGAGATCGTAACGGTCGCCGTCGCCGACGCGGCCAACTCCGAAACACACCTCCTGAAACTCTCTAAAGCCGCTTTTCTCGACAAAGACGCGGCCACCGTCGCCACCTCTTCGACGGGCAAGACTTTCAAGCTGCACCCCGTCCGCCCGAACTACGTCAACACCGCCGTCCGCGTGACGGACGCGGAAGGGCGCGAATTTCAGCCGCTCGTCGTGCAGTATCCGGTCGAGCGCGACGGCGCGCTCACCGAAGTCGGCTACTACTCGTCTGCGCATCCCGCGCTCAGTTCGCCCGAGCTCGTCGGCGGCGGCAGGGCTTACGTCCACCGCATGCTGAACGAGGCCGCCGCGCGTCTGGCCGGGCACGGCAAAGTGATCTCGCCCGAAATTATCGACGCCGCCGAACGGCTCTGCATCGTCGAGCACACGGATCACAAGCGTTTCAAGTCGGAAGATCACG
>DASWNS010000112.1:0-6765 GCA_036399115.1 Pyrinomonadaceae bacterium
ATGAGCGGGAAAATCCTGTTAACCTACAACGTCGAGTATGAAGTTGGACTTGATGCTGACAGCCTTACACCCGCCAGAATAGAAGAAATCTCCGCTCAGCAATCCATCTTCCTGTGTCGGTGGCTTTTCTACTTGATTAGACAAGCTGCCGTCGGTGCATCCTCCGACCCGTTTTTCAAGCCTCAAGTTTTCCTGCCCGCGATTGAAGCCGTCTCGCTGCTCGGCGAAGCTATCAGTCACACTGTTAACGAACACGTCGAACGCCTCTCTCATTTACAACAACAAGCGGCCAAGCGAGCGAAGAAGTAAAAGGTAAAAAGCGTCAATCCCTTACGCTCCTTCCGGCACGAGCGAACTCTTGCGTTCCCCGCGTAGTTTGACGAGGGCGGTGATGGTTAAGTAAGTCGCGAGGATGACGAGGGCGGCGGAGGCGAGGGCGTTGACGAGTTTGATATCGAAGCCGTTGGCGGCGCGCAGGTTTCCGTAGGCGAGTTTGCAGAGCGCCCAGAGCGTGATGGTGAGGACGAAGAGCATCGGGTAGAGCGTGAAGCTGATGCGTTGGCGCGCTTGATAGAGCCAGACGGTGATGGCGAGCAGCGTGAGCGCGGCGAGCAGTTGGTTCGATGCGCCGAAGAGCGTCCAGAATTCCGTCCACATGCCTTCGCGGGCGTAGATGATGAAGTAGAAGGGGAGCGCGACGGTTAAGAGCGTCCCGGCGAGCGCGCCGAAGCGTCCCGGCCAGCCGAAGAGTTCCTGCACGATGTAGCGACCGAGTCGCGTGCACACGTCGAGCGTGTCGAAGACGAAGGTGGAGAAGGCCATCGCGCCGAAGGTAATGGCGAATTGCAGGTTGTCCGCACCGATGATGAGGGTCATAAACTGGCCGATGCCGTTGCCGTAGATCGCACCGGGCGCTTTGCCTCTGATGTCGGCGGGCGCGGCGATCATCACCGTGACGAGCGCGATGAGCGCGACGAACCCTTCCGCCAGCATCGCGCCGAAACCGACCGGCTTGATGTCCGACTCGCGGTCAACCTGCTTCGAGGTCGTGCCCGAACAGACGAGGCCGTGAAAGCCGGAACACGCGCCGCAGGCAATCGTCACGAAGAGAAAGGGAAAGAGCGTGCCCGTCAAACCGCCCACGTCCCACGACTTGAAGGCGGGTTGCAGGATTTGGTAACGACCCGACAAGCCCCCGAAGACGACGCCGACGACGCCGAGCGCGAGCGCGCTGTAGAGGATGAAACCGCCGAGATAACCGCGCGGCTGCAACAACGTCCAGACGGGCACGACCGATGCGATGCAACAGTAGATGAGAATCAGCACGCCCCACGTTTTGTGATCGAGCAGCAGCGTCGTCGAGACTTTCGTGCCGAACCAGGAGAGCGCGAAGGTCGCGGGCACGAAGAGAAGCGTGACGAGCCAGAGCCGCGGGTTCAGGTAACGCTGGACGAAGCCGAGCAGGATCGAGAGCAGCAGGTACATCACGCTCGCCGCCGCCACCGCGCCGCCCGCGTTGAAAGCCGTCGCGCCGCCCTGTCGTAGTTCCTCCGTCCCGCTCTTGAACGTGCCCGCAGTGATGTCCGCGAAGGCGACGATCACGTAGATGAGCGCGATCCAGATGAAGCCCATCATGGCCGCGCCCGCCCGGCGGCCTAAGTGCTCGCGCGTGATCTCGGCGATGGAAGACGCGCCGTGGCGCACGGAAGCGGCGAGACTCGTGAAGTCGTGCACGGCGCCGATGAGCACGACGCCGAAGCCGATCCACAGGAGGCACGGCAGCCAGCCGAACGCCTGGCAGGCGAGAATGGGTCCGGCGATGGGACCGGCGGCGGCGATGGCTGAGAAGTGCTGCGCGAAGAGATAGAAGGGGCGCGTCGGGACGAAGTCCACGCCGTCGTTGACGAGGTTGGCGGGAGTCGTCCGCGCATCGTCGGTCGCAAACTGGCGCGCCACCCACGTGCCGTAAAATTTGTAAGCGGCTGCGAGCAGGAAGAGAAATCCGAGCGCGATGAGAGTCAGGCTCATGTGCGAATCTCCGAATCAAAGGACGCGTGCGGAAGGATGAAGGATGAACTTTTTTTAACCTTCTTTAAGAGCGGGCGGGATTATAGAACGAATCTTTAAAGCCACGCTATCAAGGGTCGTCCGTGCGAAGCCTGTAGGAAGAGCAGCGAGAAGGCTATGAAGTAGATGAGGCCGAAGGCGAGTGTGAACGCGACGGCGCGGCGGCGCACGGCGTCTGCGCGCCAACGACTGAAAGAGTAACCGGCGAACGGGAGAATTTGCAGCGCGTGGAAGCCGAGAAAGTGCGCGATGCGCAAGTCTCCGGCGCGCGTGCTCCAATTGACGACGGGCAGCCCGGGTCCCCCGTCCGGCATCCCGACCGTGTGCGCCATGTTGCTCGCCATCGCGTAGCCTTCGACGCTGGAAAGGAAGAAGAGCAGGAGTCCGAGCCGGATGCCCCACACGTAAGCGGGCGCGAGCGGCGCAGTTTGGCGGAAGAAGAGAAAGAGCGTGAGGAGGACGAGCAGCGTGTTGAAGGTGATGAGCAATCCCATCAGGCTGAACACGGTTGAGTCGTAAGCCGTCGAGATGTTGAAGTGCGACGGCACGCCGCGCGCCGCCTGCGAAGCGATGCAGAGCGTCTCGCCGACGAAGACGAAGGCCGTGCCCCAACTGATGAACTTAACGGTGCGGCGATAGTGCGACAGGTAAGGCAGGAACCACGCGAGCGTGAAAGTGTAGATGATGAAGGAGGCGGCGAACTTCGAGGGCTTGATCCAGGGATTCACGCCCGTCACCATGCGTGCGTCGAAGAAGGCGGCGCAGATGAAGATGGAGAGCAGCGCGACGTGCAGCCAGCCCGCGAGCGCGAGCACAGGGTTGCGCCGGTAAACTTCCCGTATTAACTCAAGCGCGTTCATGTTTACTTCCTCCGACAAAAAACTCGCGCTTGATGACAAAGCGCAGCGTAAAGTAGAGCAGCAAGCCCACGGGGCCGAAGATGAAGGTGAGCACGAGACAGGGCACGACGAGCAGGTGACGGATGCCGAGCCTCTGCGCGTCGCGCACTTCCCAACTGCCTATGAAGAGATCGAAGGCGAGATAGTGAATCCAACCGGCGAGCAGGTTGTGCGGGTTGCGAAAGAGCTGGCTCACTCCGGCGAGCGAACTGAAACTGCCCTCGGATTGGGCGAAGTGTGCGGCGACGAGAAACAGGTAGAGGAAGGCCAGCGCGAGCGGCAGCAAGGCCGCCGTGATGAAACGCGCCGTCCACTTCCAGCGCGGCACGAAGATGAGGAGCAGCCAGCCGAGCATGGCTGTCCAGTTGCACACAGAGAAGATTGTTTCGAGCGACATCCGCGTTGGCTCCCGCAGTCAAAACTTAAAACGTCAAACTCACGCGACGGGTTCGCCTCTAAAATTCGGCGACGTGCCGGGCGCCGTAGTAGCTCTAGCGTCCGCCGCTCCGCTGCACATCTCTACGAGAGTTCGACCGGGCAAGTTCGTTTCCGCGTCTCTGCGTCTCATGGCAAATTGCGAAAGCGAATTTGGCGAATCGGCAGCTTGCCAGAAGCGCGCGGGTGAAAGAGAGGAAAATCAAGGAATACGGCTCTGGTTCGACGTGGCATGCGGGTTGTTTACGACTGAGGGCAGCCGCCGCAGTTGAAGCCCGGCAATGAAACCGGGAGACGCGTGGCGACGCTTGAAACCACGGAAGGAGAAGCCATGAACCAGATCATTATCTTCACTTACTTGATGTACCTCTGCATCAGCATCGGGCTGACGGTGTGGGTGGCGCAGACCCTCTTCAAGAACGGGCGCGTCTTTCTCGTTGACGTTTTTCGCGGCAACGAGGCGTTGGCCGATTCGGTGAATCACCTGCTCGTCGTCGGGTTCTACCTGATCAACTTCGGCTACGTGAGCCTCGCGCTGCGCATCGGCTACGACGTGACGAGCATGCGCGCGAGCATCGAAGCGCTCTCGTGGAAAGTCGGGCTTGTGCTCGTCGTGCTCGGCGGGATGCACTTCTTCAATCTCTACGTCTTCAGCCGCATCCGCCGCCCGCAGCCGCTCTTCGACGACTCCGCCACTTCGATGCCGCGCACCGCGCCGCGCACATGGGTGAATGAGAGTTAAGCGTTAAGAATCGAGACTCAGCGCAGAGGCGCGGAGCAGAGCCGCAGCGAACGGCACAGAGTTAACTTCTCAACTCTGTGCCGTTCGCTGCGGCTTCGCGGCGAATGTTTGCACTCTCACCTTCTCCGTCTCACTTTGTTCCGGCTCATCTTTTCCGTCTCGTTCAGGCGCAACCCGCTCTAAGTTCAGGAACTCTCTCGCCTCACTGTTGCTCGTTGATGCGGATGTCGCGCGCGGCGAGCGCGGCGACGAATTTGTCGGGCGGAACGACGAGTTCCTGCGGGAGCGCGCCGCGCCCGGTGGTTTCGCCCTGTGCCATCATCTGCGCGATGATGGAGGCGGGGAAGGCCGTCGTACGCATCATCGCGCTCAAGCCCGTGCGTTCGTCGAAGCGGTCGATGATGTCGTAACGCAGGCGCGCGTCTCTGCCCGCCGTGCGCCCGCGAAAGGCGAGACGGATGAGCACGACATCCGGTTCGTCTGCGGGCAGGTGGCGCAGGAGCATCTCGCCGAGCAGGCGGCGCGGGCGCACGCGTACGCCGTCCACTTCTATCTCCTCGCTCGCGGCGAGTCCGAGATCGACGAACAACTTGAACGCCCCGCAGTGGCCGGGATAGCGAATGGTCTTGTAGTCGAGTTCCTGTAGGCGGCCTTGAAAAGTGTCGGGCAGGGTGGAAGTGCCGCCGGAAGTTTGAAAGGCTTCCATCCGCCCGTAGGGCGCGGGAAACTCCAGGGCTTCGATCTCCGCCAGCGATTCGACCTCCACGATCTGCCCGCCGCGTATCACCCGCGCACGCTCGACATACTCGTTGATTAAACCTTCGACCGAAAAGACGATCTGGTAGTTGAGCGGCGGGCGAGGGCTTTGCGGCAAGCCGCCGACGCGTATGTGAATCGCTTCGAGTTCGTCGAAACGAGCCGCGCCGTGCGCCGCGAGCACGGAAACCATGCCGGGCGCGAGGCCGCAATCGGGGATGATGTTGATGCCTGCCGCACGCGCCTCCGCGTCGAGGGCGAGTTCGGAAGCGACGACCGCGTTGTTGCCGCCGAGGTCGCAGAAGTTCGCGCGCGCCTCAATCGCCGCACGAGCGAGTTGCAGGTTGTGATAGTAGGTTACGCAACTGATGACGGCATCGTGGCCGCGCATCAACGCGACGACCTGCGCCGGGTCGTTCACGTCAACGTGCGCGGGCGTCAACTTCGCGCTCCCGACCGTGGAGACGACGGCGCGTGCGCGTTCGAGGTCGATGTCTGCGACGGTCACGGCGGCTACGCCGTCGGAGTTGTGCGCGAGATCGTAGGCCGCGCCGAGTCCCATGCGGCCTGCGCCGAGTACGAGAATCTTCATAACGATTTAACGGATGAGCAGTCGCCGTTCTTATCCAGCCGCGTCGGTCGTCTCTTTAGGATGGCTGAGACGGCTGTGGCTGTAGCCGTAGAAAAAGTAGAGGATGAGTCCGACGACGAGCCAGAGGCCGAAGCGCGTCCAGTTGGTGATGCCGAGTTCGGTCATCAGGTAGCCACAACTCATCAAGCCGAGCACCGGGATCAGCGAGAGCCGCCGCCGGAAACAGAAATAGACGATGACGAACGACAAAATAATATAGGCGAGCAGAGGAATCTTGTGCCGGAAAACTTCCCACACGCCGAGCGTCGGGTCGGCAGGATCGCGCAGGCTGAAGAAGGCGCGCAAGCCCTCCGGGTTGAAGTAGAAGAGCGCCGCCCACGCGAGGATGAAGATGGCGGGCACGATGTATTGCGAGTTGATGTAGGGCACAAAACTGCGCTCGTTCGGCGTCGCTTCCAGACCGCGCGTGTGCGCGCCGAGCAGCACGCCGCCGCAGACGAGACAGAAGGCAAAGAGCGTCCCGATGCTTGAGAGATCGGTCACTTCCGTCAGGTTCATAAAGAGCGACGGGATGGCGACGACGAGGCCGGTGATGATGGTCGAAAACCAGGGCGTCTTGAAGCGCGGGTGGATGCTGGAAAAGATCGGCGGCAGCAGTCCGTCGCGCGACATCGCCATCCAGATGCGCGGCTGTCCGAGTTGAAAGACGAGCAGCACCGTCGCAATCGCGACGACCGCGCTCACTGCGATGATGCCGGACATCCAGGGCATGTTCGCGCCTTCGGGTCCGAACACGAAAGCCAGCGGGTCGCCTACGGCCAACTGTTTGTAACTGACCATGCCCGTCAGGATGAGCGCGAGCACGATGTAGAGCGTCGTGCAGATGATGAGCGAATAGATCATGGCGCGCGGCAGATCGCGCGTCGGGTTTTTACATTCTTCGGCAGTGGTGGAGAGCGCGTCGAAACCGATGAAGGCGAAGAAGACCGCCGCCACGCCCTTCAACACGCCGCTCGCCCCGTTCGGCGCAAACGGACTCCAGTTCGCCGGGTTGACGTAGAACGCGCCGAGCACGATGACGAGAAGAATGACGGCGAGTTTCAGCGCGACCATCACGTTCGAGGCGCGCTTCGATTCGCGTATGCCGATATAGACGAGCGCGGTGATCAGGAAGACGATGCCGAGCGCGGGCACGTCGCACACGAAGGGGATGCCGCCGAGGCGCGGCGCGGTCGTCCAGGCCGCGTAAGCCTCTTTCATGTTGTTCGTGATGT
>DASWNS010000113.1:0-15024 GCA_036399115.1 Pyrinomonadaceae bacterium
GGACGCGCCCGGCGAGAGCCGTTGTGCGCTGGCCGTTTTCGACGGCGAGTTGACCGTTGATGACGACGTAGTTGATGCCTTCGGCGTACTGGTTCGGCTGCTCGAAGGTGGCGCGGTCGCGCACGCGTTGCGGGTCGAAGATGGTGATGTCGGCGAACGCGCCGGGGCGCAGCACGCCGCGTTCGCGCAGCCCGACGCGCGCGGCGGACATGCCGGTCATCTTGTGCACGGCCTGTTCGAGCGTGAGCAGTTTTTCGTCGCGGACGTAGCGCGAGAGGATGCGCGGGTAAGAACCCCAGCCGCGCGGGTGCGACTTCGTGCCGGAGAGAGGTCCGTCGGTGGCACGCGCGCCGCTGTCGGTGCAGATGGAAACGAAGGGGGAGCGCAGCGCGGCGCGCAGGTCGTCTTCGGACATCATGAAATAGATCGCGCCGGTCTGCCCTCTGTCCGCGACGACGAGATCGAAGAGCGCATCGAGCGCGTCCTTGTTTTGCGCGGCGGCGATCTGGGAGAGACGCTGCCCCTGCAAGGCTTCGAGTTCGCGTTTGACGACCGAGCCGATGAGCACTCCCTCCGCGCCGCCGCTGCCGAGATAGATGTTCTCCCAATCTTTCGCGTCGGTCGAGATGTCGCGTTTGAGTCGCTCGCGCGTCTCCGGGTCGCCGAGGCGCGCGAGCATCTTTTCGACGCCGCCTTCGAGCGCCCACGGCGGCAGACAGGCGGTGAGAGAAGTGCTGGCGGCGGTGTAAGGGTACACGTCTGCTGTGATCTGCAAACCTTCCGCGCGCGCCGCCTCGATGCGTCTCAACACTTCGGGCATCCGACCCCAGTTCTTTTTGTACGCGGTCTTGAGATGCCAGATCTCCGTGGGGATGCGCGCACGCCGCGCGATCTCGAAGACTTCCGCGAGCGAACTGTCGAGCGCGTTGGCCTCGCTGCGTTGGTGCGTGGCGTAGACGCCGCCGTAACGGCGTGCGACCTTTGCCAGTTCGACGATCTCTGCGGTCTTGGCGAAGCGCGCGGGGACGTATTGCAGCGAAGTGGAGAGGCCGAGCGCGCCTTCTTCCATCGCCTGTGCGACGAGACGGCGCATGTGTTGGAGTTCGGCGGGCGTGGGCGCGCGGTTCTCGTAGCCCATCGCGTAGGCGCGCACCTGCGTCGCGCCGACGAACGTGGCGAGGTTCAAGCCCAAGCCCTGACGCTCGACGCGCCGGAAGTATTCGGCGAAGGTGCGCCAGTCAGCCGTGAGATTGAAGCGGCGATAAAAATCTTCGTCTTCCTTGATGAGCCGCGCGTTCAGAGGCGCAATCGAGCCGCCTTCGCCCGTCACCTCCGTCGTCACGCCCTGCATCACCTTGCTCATCGCGCGCGGGTCGATCAAGAGGTTCTGTTCGGATTGACCGAGCATGTCTATGAAACCGGGCGCGACGACCAGCCCCTTCGCGTCGATCACCCGTCGCCCGCGCGGGATGCGACGCACCTGTGTGATCGTCTCGATGCGGTCGCCGCGCACGGCCACGTCGGCGCGGTAGGCAGGGCGACCGGTGCCGTCAACGACGAGGCCGTTGACGATAACGAGATCATATTCGGGCGGGAGACTCGCCGCGCCGGTCTGCGAGAGCGGCATCGAGACGAGCAGCAGGATAAGCGCGAGCGACAGACTCGCGGCGGCGTCGAGTGATCTCATTAATCCTCCGAGAGAGAATGGACGTGTGCGCGGCGTCGCATGGTAATGCTTTCGCGCCGGGGATGTAAACTATCTTGAAAAAATTCGTGCACGACATTGCGGCGGCCAGCGACGGATGTAATTTATAATCAAATGCAACAGGCGAGAGAGAAAGGATGAGTTGAAAATTTGATGCCGGATGCAGAAGGACGGAAAAGAGGCGCGACGCTTGCAGACGTGGCGCGTGCGACGGGCGGGAAACTTTCGGGCGCGGACGGCGACACGGCAGTCGTCTCTGATGTCACACACGATTCGCGCGAGGCGCGCGCCGGGAGTCTCTTCGTAGCGATTCGCGGCGCGAAGTTCGACGCGCACAGTTTCGTCAGTCAGGTCTTGGAGCAGGGCGCGGTGGGAATCATCTCGGAGCGCGCGCGTCCGGACGACTTTGCGGGCGCGTGGATTGAAGTCGCGGACGCGCGCGTTGCGCTTGCGCAGGCGGCGGCGACGGTGCAGGGGCATCCCTCGCGCGAACTCAAACTCGTAGGCATCACGGGCACGAATGGCAAGACGACGACGGCGCACCTGCTGGCTGCCGTGTGCGAAGCGGCGGGCGAGCGCGTGGCGGTGCTCGGCACGGTCGGCTATCGCATCGGCGAAGAACGATTCAAGGCCGAACACACGACGCCCGAAGCGAGCGCGATTCAACGCTTCCTGCGCCGCGCGGTGGAAGCCGGATGCAGCGTTGCCTTGATGGAGAGTTCGTCGCAGGCTTTAGACCTCCGCCGCTGCGACGCGCTCCATTACAGCGTCGCGGTCTTCACCAATCTCACGCGCGATCATCTCGACTATCACGGCACGATGGAAGATTACTATCAGGCCAAGCTGCGTCTCTTCGACGGACGGCTCGGCACGCCCCCGCAAATTTCCGTGATCAACCTGGACGATCCTTACGGCGTGCGGCTCGCCTCCGAACTCGGAGAGCGCGGGGCGCGCTCCATCACCTACGCACTCGATGCGGAGGCAGACGTGAGCGCGCACGCGGTTGAATACAGGCTCGAAGGGATGCGCTTTTCGTTGCGCGCGCGGGCGTTCGAGTCGCACGTCAATTCGCCGCTCGTCGGGCGACCGCACATCTACAACATGCTCGCGGCAACCGCCACCGGCCTCGCGCTCGGTTACGACCCTGTCGTGATGGTGCGCGCCTTCGAGACTTGTGCGGGCGCGCCCGGTCGCTTCGAGCGCGTCGCGCACACGACCGGCGACTTTGCCGTCGTCGTCGATTACGCGCACACGGACGACGCGCTGAAGAACGTCCTGCGCACGGCGCGCGACGTGGTGACGGGAGAGGGGCGCGTTATCACGGTCTTCGGTTGCGGCGGCGACCGCGACCGCACGAAGCGTGCGCCGATGGGCGAGGTTGCCGCCTCCCTGAGCGACATCGTGATCCTCACCTCTGACAACCCGCGCACGGAAGACCCCGAAGCGATTCTCGCGGATACGGAAGTCGGCCTGCGAACCGTCAATAAACCCTATGTGAAGATCGCTGATCGCCGCGCGGCCATCTTTCGCGCGATTGCCGAAGCACACGACGGCGATGTCGTCGTCATCGCAGGCAAGGGGCACGAGGACTACCAGATCATCGGAACCGAGACGATCCATTTCGACGACCGGGAAGTGGCGCGCGAGGCTCTGGCCGCACGTGAAAATTAAGGACGCGTGAAAATTAAACGGATGCGTATGAGAAGATTCTGGCCGTGGCTCGCGCTCGCGGCGATCATGGTCGCCGCCGTGCTCCAACTTCGTAGACAGGGACGCCTGTGGTCTTGCGCGTGTGGCCGCGTGCTGCTCTGGTCGGGCGACGCGTGGAGTGCGGACAACTCCCAACACCTGTTCGACCCTTACAGCTTCACGCACGTCCTCCACGGCTTCCTCTTTTGCGGCCTGCTGGCGTGGCTGTTGCCGCGTCTCTCTGCGGTTTGGCAACTCACGCTCGCCAGCGCAATCGAAGCGGTGTGGGAAGTTTTAGAAAACTCCGCCTTCATCATCAACCGCTATCGTGAAAACACACTCGCGCTCGGCTACACGGGCGACACCATCATCAATTCCTTCGGCGACATGCTGGCCTGCGGCGTCGGGTTCATGCTGGCACGCCGTCTCGGCCTGCGCCGCACGCTCCTCATCTTCCTGCTCACCGAAATCGCACTCCTCATCTGGATCAGAGACAGCCTCATCCTCGAAATATTGATGCTCATCCACCCGGTAGACGCGATCAAGGCGTGGCAGGTGAGCCACTAGGCGGGAATGGGAAATTTTTGTCGTCCGCTGTCTCAAATAATATTCGATAGTCTCCCACCGGCAGACGGTACCCGGGCGTGAAGTTCGTTAGTCGCTTAACATCGCCGCCGGGTTGTTTTGCAATCCTTCGATTTTAGACATGATCCGGCGTCTGTCTTCCACGGTGAAAGACTTCATATCCTTGACGGCGCGAGGCTTGAACTCGATCTGATAGATCACTTGTCATTCCTGCGATTATTCTTGCACGTCTGCTGTCTCCGAACTTCGATTTACGGCGCGGTTATGTTTCGACCAGTACCAGTAGACGGGCAGGCCGAGGAGGATCAGTCCGAGGCCGATGAGGGCTTGTTTCGGTGTGGTCAGGAGCGTGTTGACGAGCAGCCCGCCCGTGACGATCAGGAAGAGGATGGGGACAACCGGATAACCCCACGCGCGATAGGGACGCTCGGCGTGCGGCATGCGGCGGCGGAAGACGAAGACGGAAGCCGTGGTGAGTCCGTAGAAAATCCATGAGCCGAAGATCACGTAGTCGGTTAGTGTGTCGAAGGAGCCGGAGAGGGCGAGGATGCCTGCCCAGATGCCTTGCAGGATGAGCGCGCCGATGGGGACGTGGGTTTTCGGCGAGAGGCGCGCGAGGTTTTGAAAGAAGAGTCCGTCGCGCGCCATCGCGTAGGGGACGCGTGCGCCCGTCAGGATCGAAGTGTGGAGCGTGCCGACGGAAGAGAAGAGGAGCGCGGCGGCGATGAGACTCACGGCGAAGGGGCCGAGGAACGTGCGCGCCACTTCCGAGGCGACCGAAGAGGCGGCGGGCACGCTCGCCACTTCGGTCGGCGCGAGCGCGTAAAAGTATGCGATGTTGACGAAGACGTAGAGCGAGATGATCGTGATCATGCCGCCGATGAGCGCGAGCGGGATATTGCGTTGCGGGTTCTTCACTTCGCCCGCGACGAGCGTGAGATTGTTCCAGCCGTCGTAGCCCCCGAGCGCGCCGAGCATGGCCGCGCCGAACCCTGCGATGCCCGCGCGTGCGCCCGCGCTCACGCCCTCACATGCGCCGCCCGCGTTCGCCATCCCGAAATGCGACCAGTCGCCGCCCCCCGCGAACAGCAACGCGCCGAGGCCGACAAAGAGCACGAGCGCGATCTTCACGCCCGTCAGCACCGTCGCGATATGGCCGCTGACGACCACTGCGGCGCAGTTGATGATGGTGACGATGGCAATGGCCGAGAGCGCGACGACTTGCAGGTAGCCGAAGGGGAGCGAGAAGCTGCCGAGGGGGATGGTGAAGAAGGTCGCATTGAGCGCGCCGCCCGTGAGGATGTTGAGGAAGATGGCGAAGGCGACGGCGACGGAGGCTTGCGAGCCGGTCTTGGCGATGAAGATTTGCATCCAGCCATAGAGGAAGCCGAGCCGCCCGCCGTAAGCCTCGCGCACGAAGACATACTCGCCGCCCGCGCGCGGCATCATCGCGGCGAGTTCCGCATAGGTGAGCGCGCCCGCGAGCGAGAGGATGCCAGCCGCGATCCAGACGATGACGACCATGTACGGCGTGCCGACGTTGCAGGTCATCACGCGCGCTTTGAGGAAGACGCCCGTGCCGATGACGTTGCCGATGACGATGGAGACGGCGGCCAGCAGGGTCAGGCCGCGTATGAGTTTGACGTTGTCCGTTGCTGGCTGTGTTGACATGATTCAAGCGTGCGTTGAGTAAGACTGCCTTCCGACTTCTTTTTACGCCCCCGGCGAGATTAACTTTTCCCGCCGGAGGCGCAAAGGAGAAGCTCAAGGGTTGAGTGTTTAAGGTCTGTGCTCCTGTTGAGGTTGTACCGGCGTATTCTGAAAAGCGGCGATGCTCCATTTGCCGCCCTCCTTCGTCAGGATCATCGTATTGATGGCATGACCCTTTTGCGTCGCGCCGTTCATTTTAAACTCCAGATTCCATTCGACGTGAGCCACCGCGACATCCGGGCGCAGGAAACGAACGCTCTTCACTGTGGCGACGTTGCGGCTCTCTTTGTAGATGGTCGAGAAGATCGCCGTGTGCCCCCGCTCGATTGTCTCTCTGCCTTTCGCATACATGCCGTTGACGACAACGTAGTCGGCGTCTGTGGCGAAAGGCGCGGCGAAGGCTTTGCCGTCGTGTGCGTTCCAGCCGTCCTGCACCTGTTGGATGATCTGACGAACGGCGGCTTCGTCCGTGTTCGCCGTGGCGGGCGTCTGCGCGTTGTGGCGCGCCGGAAAGCCGACGAAGATGAGAGCCAGAATTACTACGGCGAACAAGTTTCTGCGTTGAGACATCAGACAATTCTCCTTTTCCTGCCGGTTGAGTTGAGACTACGATTGGTACAACTTACACACGCTTCGAGAGAGCAAATTACCGCGCCCTGATTAGCCGCGCTTCGCTGCACATGGCCGCGCAGTGGCGCGCATGGCGGGGCGAAGTTCAAGCCCTGCGTCTGGCTCTCGCCGTGCCGGTGAGAGCCTTCGCCGCCGCTTCGCCCGTCACCACCGCGCCTTCCATGAAACCCTGCCAGTCTGCGAGATGCTCGCCTGCGAAGATGACTTTGCCGTGCGGTTTCTGGAGTGTGGGGCGGACGGTGAACCACTGGCCGGGACGATAGACGGCGTATGCGCCCTGCGTGTAACGGTCGCGCTGCCACGGCATGGATTGAATGCTGCGCGCGAGTTGCGTTGCGCGCTCGTTGAAGGGCAGGAGGTCGCGCGTGATGATCTCCATGCGACGCTGATCGGATTGCGCGGCGAGCACGTCGGCCTTCTCGCCGACGGCGTAACTGCACAGGATGCCCTGCGTGCCCCGTTGATCGCGCGTGCTGTGAAAGTAGTAATGAGAAGTCACGTCGCTGACGAGCGAAAAATCTTCCGCGCCCCAGAAGCGTTCGTCGAAGAGTATCTGGTTTTTGACGATGCGCGAATATTGAAGCTGCTCGGCGGCGGCGCTTTGGGCGGCAGGGAGCGGCGGGTCGAACTTAATCTGGTCGAGCACGCGCGCGGGGACGGTGCAGATGCAGGCGTCTGCCTGATAGAGCACGCCTCCGGCTTTCACTGTGACACGTCCTGCGCGTTGCCGAATCTCTTCGACCTGCGCGCGGGTGCGGATGGAATCGTGGCCGATGCGTTTCGCGAACTCTTCGATGATGCGACTGTTGCCGCCGACGATCTTGAAGTCCATTTCGTTGGCGGGACTCGATTCTAAATACTCCGACGCGGCGGCATAGGCCGAGACGTGACGGATGGACTCGCCGAAGTCCGTGCTGTCCTGCAAATCGCGCAGCAGCAGGTCGTCTTCAGGGAAGCCGAGCTGTTCAAGCCACGTCCACCAGTCGAGTTGGTCGAGTCTTCGACGTTCGCGTTCGGTGTAGTGGTGATAGCGTTTTTTGAATAGCTCGAAGACGGCTTCGGCCTGCGCGGAGAAACCCCATGAGCCGGGAGGCGAGACGCGCGCATCGCGCATGAGCGTGGCCTCGAAGCGATGATCCTTGAGCGGGAGAGCAAACTCGCGGCAGAGCGCGCGCATCCGTTCGTGGCTCGCGCCGATCCATTCGCCGCCGAGTTCGCAGACGAGTTCGGGATTTTGGTCGAAACGGAAAGAATGGACGCGCCCGCCGTGTCGCGCGCGGGCTTCGAGGATCGTCACGTCCCAATTCGCGCGCTTCAAAGCGTAAGCGGCGGCGAGGCCGGAGAGTCCCGCGCCGACGACGATGCACGAATGTTTGCCGCGATGGCGCTGCGTCTGCCCCGACGAACTGTCGAGCAGCAGGGGCAGGCCGAGCGCGGCTGCGCCGAAAGATTTAAGAAACGCGCGGCGGTTGCTTAGAGTCTTTTTTGTGTTCACGAATCCTTCTCGCGGGCGGGGTCGCCGGAGTCGTAGCTTACCAGATGTCCCCGGTCAGTAAGTCTTCATAAGTGTCGCGGCGACGGACTAGACGTGCGTGGCCGCCTTCTCCAATCATCACGGCGGCGGGCAGCGGGCGACCGTTGTAGGGAAACGCCTGCGCGAGCGAATATGCGCCGCTGTTCAGGAGCGCGAGCACTTCGCCGGGGCGCACCTCCGCCGGAAGCCTGCGATAATCGGGCAGGCGATTTTCGCCTTCGAGGTCGAAATAGACATCGCCGGAATCGCACAGAGGCCCCGCGACTTTGTAGCCGGTGTCGGGCGGCGCGTCGGCGCGCGAAGCCGAGATGAGATGGTAGTACCATTTGTAGGTCGTCATCGAGAGCAGCAGGTTGAAGCCCGCGTCGGTCAGGAGCCACACGTCGCCCGTCTCCGGTCGCCGCTTGATGTTGCGCACGGTGGTCAAGACCAACCCCGCATCGGCGATCACGCTACGACCGGGTTCGAGCAGGATCGTGAGACGATCCAGCAGGTGTTCGGCCTCTGTCGCGCGCGCCGACTCGCGCGCGACGCGAAGCGCGGCGTCGAGCACCTCGGCGGGTTCGAGACTTGCGCCGAGCATGTCGCGTTCGGCGGCGGGCAGCGTGTCGGCCTGCGAGCGGTCGCGCAGGTAGTTGACGGGGATGCCGCCGCCGAGGTTGATGTGTTCGAGCATGTGCCCCGTTTCACGATGAAGCGCGACGAGGTGCTCCCACATCGCCTTGAAGGCGGCGGCGAAGGGTTCGACATCGGGCGTCTGCGAGCCGATGTGGATGTGTATGCCGCCGACGCGGATAAGACGGGGATGCATCAGCGCGCGACGAAAGGCAGCGGGCACTTCCGTCGAAGTGATGCCGAACTTCGAGGTCAGCAGGGCGGTCTGCAAACCGATGTGCGAGCGCGTGCCGATCTCCGGCACCAGACGCAGGGTGATGTTCGCACGTTTGCCGACGCGCCGCGCGGCAGCTTCGACGAGTTCGATCTCGTAGACGGAATCCACGTTGATCGAATAAATTTCGGCGCGCACAGCATCGTCGAGTTCGTCGTCCGTCTTGCTCGTGCCGTTGAAGATGATCTGTGCGGGATGAAATCCGGCGCGCAGGGCTTTAAAGAGTTCGCCGCCGCTGTTGACTTCGATGTCGATTCCGGCTTCGCGCACCGCCTTGAGCACGGCCATGTTCGAGTTGGCCTTCGAGGCGTAGCAGAATTTGAAGGGGCGACGGGTGGAAGCGGCGGCCTGTTGCAGGCGTGCGATGTTCGAGCGGATGCGCGGCTCGGAGAAGACGTAGAGGGGCGAACCGTATTCGCGCACGAGTTCGCAGGCGTCCGCGCCGTCGATGTGCAGACGCCCTTCGTGCGCTTCGAGATAGCCGTGGATCGTCCACGCGGGCGCGGGCGGCGCGGGCGTTTGTGCTGGCATGGTATAAGACTCCTTGAAGTTCACCCTCGGAGAGAAGACGCGTGCGAAGATAGACTGACGCCGCAACGCGGTCAAGAGACGAGAGGAAAAGGGCGACGGGGCATAAGGGTGAGAGGCATAAGAGCAGAAGTTGAGAGGCCAGCTTACAAGTTAGCCAACGGCTTCTCCTTTACCCTTTCCCTCTGCCTCTTCCCCTCCATTGCGGAGCATGAAGATGGATAAAGCGTTTGACTGGCAGCGAGTGCGCGAAGAATTTCCGGTGACGGAGCGGCTGGCTTATTTGAACAGCGCGGGCGCGGGGCCTGTGCCGCGCGCGGCGTCGGACGCGGCGTTGGAGTTTTATCGTGAGATGCTGGAGTCGGGCGACAAACGCTGGTTCGATTGGTTGGAGCGACGCGAGCGTGCGCGTGCGACGATTTCCCAACTGATCAACGCCGAGCCGGAAGAGATCGCGTTTACGATCAACACCTCGACGGGGATGAACTTGATCATCGACGCGCTGGAAGGTCGCGGCGAAGTCGTCTCCTGCGAGTTGGAGTTTCCCGTCTCGACGATCACTTGGATGCACAGGGGCATGCGCGTTCATCTGCTGAAAGCGCGGGGCGGGGAAGTGAGCGTCGAAGACGTGTCGGCGGCGATAGCCTCAAGGCGCACGGGCGTCATCTGTCTGAGCCACGTGCAGTATTCGAACGGCTTTCGCGCGCCGCTCGCGGAGATCGGCGCGCGTAAAGGCGAGCACGCTTTTGTCGTCAACGCGGCGCAGTCGGCGGGAGTTTTTCAGATTGACGTAAAGCGCATGAAGATCGACGCGCTCTGCGCGACGGGTCACAAGTGGATGCTCGGCGGCTTCGGTTCGGGCTTCGTCTATTTAAGCCGCGCGCTGCTCGAAGCGACGCGCCCGCGCGCCGTCGGTTGGATGAGCGAAGAGCATCCCTTCGAGATGCGCAACGACGAGTTTCATGTGCGCGGGGATGCGGCGGCGCGTGCGGAGATGGGTTGCCCGCATTTCGCGGGCATCTTCTCGCTCGGCGCGTCGGCCAACTACATGTTGCAACTCGGAACGGGAGAGATCGAGCGTCGCGCGCTCGCCCTTAACCGGATGTTGACAGAGCAACTCGCGGCGGCTGGCTGGCGCGTCTTGTCGCCGCTGCGCGACGAAGCGACGCGTTCGGCGGAGACGCTCGTGGCGGCGGATGATCCGGCGCGCGTCGCGCGTCATCTCTCGACGCGCGGCGTCGCCGTCACGCAAAAGCCCGAAGGCATCCGCGTCGCCACGCACTTCTTCAACAACGAAGAGGATATCGCGCGGCTCGTCGCCGCACTCGATGAAGTTCGTTCGTGAGGAACGCCGGGAGGCGCGGTCTTAAGTTTTAATCACACCGAACCGAAGAGAAGGAGCAGAGACGATGAGCCTTGAGCGACCGCTATTCATTCCGGTGATTTTAGGCACGCCGCGACAGGGACGCATGAGCGAACACGCCGCGCGTTTCGTTTTCGGCGAACTGGAAAAACGCGCCGGAATAGAGACGGAGTGGATTGACGTGCGCGAGTTGAACCTGCCGACGACGGATGCGGGCGAAGCGATCAAGGACGCAGGGTTCAGCCGTGCGTGTGCTCGCGCCGACGCCCTCGTGATCGTGGTGCCCGAATACAATCACGGTTATCCGGGGCTGCTCAAACACGCGCTCGATACGAACTTGAAGGAGTACATACACAAGGCCGTGGGCGTGTGCGGCGTCTCGGCGGGCGGCTTCGGCGGCACGCGCGTGATCGAACACCTGCTGCCCGTCCTGCGCGAACTCGGCCTCGTCGCGATCTTCAACGACGTGAACTTTTCCAGAGTGAGTAAGATTTTCGACGAGTCGGGCGCGCTGCTCGACGAGTCTTACGTCAAGCGCACGAAGAGTTTTCTCGACGAACTCGTCTGGATGGCGAAGGTCTTGCGCTACGGGCGCGAAAACGTGGTCGTGGAATAAACCCGTGCTCGCGCCCCTTCGCGCCGCGAACGCACGCGGCGCGAGGATGCGCCGGCCACGCTTCGATGCGCCTTTAAGTTGGGACGCAACCTTCGGGCGGCGGGCGGAATCAGAAGTGACTTGAGCAAGGAGAGACGTTAAGACCGTTTTATGAGTTCAGTACATGACGCAAGCGCGCCCGTTGCCGCCGCTGCCACCTATCTCAACCCCGTCTACGGGCGCGACTTCCCAGACCCTTTCATCCTCAAACACGCGGGAGAATACTGGGCTTATGCGACGGGCTTCTGGCGCGACGGGCGCGCCTTCGGCGTGCTCCACTCGCGCGACCTCGTTCATTGGCGCGAACTTGAAGGCGCGCTCGCACCGCTCCCCGGCGAGCACCCCTGCTACTGGGCGCCCGAAGTGACTTACGAAAACGGGCGTTTCCTGATGTACTACAGCGTCGGCAACGAGAAGCGGATGCACATTCGCGTCGCCGTCGCGGAGCATCCGGCGGGACCGTTCGTTGACAGCGGGCACCAGTTGACCGACGCCGAGTTTGCCATTGACCCGCACGTCTTCATCGACGTTGAAGGCACGCGCTGGCTCTTCTACGCCACAGACTTTCTCACGCACACGCACATCGGCACGGGCACCGTGCGCGAACGAATGCTCGACCCGTTCACGCTCGCGGGCGATACGCGCCCCGTGACGCGCGCACGCTACGATTGGCAGGTCTACGACCCCGCGCGCCAGGAGAAGGGCGGCGTGCGCTGGCACACCGTCGAAGGACCCTTTGTGCTGCGGCGCAAAAATCTCTACTACCAGATGTTCAGCGGCGGCAACTGGCAGAATTTGACCTACGGCGTGAGCTACGCCGTGAGCGACCGCATCGAACGCGAAGACGAATGGGAGCAGGCCGCCGACGGCGCACGCGTGCTGCCCATCCTGCGCACGATCCCTGAGCGCGTCATCGGTCCCGGCCACAACTCGGTCGTGCGCGGGACGGACAATCGAGAGTTGTTCTGCGTCTATCATCGCTGGGACGGCGAACACGGGCGCGTGCTCGCCATTGACCGGCTCGATTGGGTGGGCGAACGCATGACCGTGCTCGGCGCGAGCACGACGCCGCAGCCCGCGCCCGCCCCCCCGACCTTCGCAGGCTTCTACGGCGAACATGAGGACGGGTTGGGCGAAGGCTGGACGTGCACGACGCAGGGTGGCGCGCAGTGGAGCGTGCGCGAGGGCGAAGCGCGGCAGGAGACGGTGGCGGAGGGAGCGCGTGCGTCTGCGCGTTGCGATGCGCGCGCGGCGAGTTTTATTCTGGAAGTAAGTTTGCGCGCGCTCGATGCGGAGGCACAGAGGGGCGCGTTCGGCGTCGCGCTGTTGAGGGATGATGAAGAGAGCGCGCTCCGGTTTTTGCTTGAGCCGGAGACGGGAGAGGCGCGTGTGGACTGGCAGGCGGAAGACGGCACGCGCGCTGACGTGCGCTTTGCGCTGCCTTCCGATTTCGCGCCGCGTGCCTTTCACCTGTTGCGAGTTGTCGTCGATAACGCGTGTGTGACTATTTCCCTTGACGAAAGAGTTGTGCGCTGGCAAGGTACTTTAAAAGCCGCGCCGGACTCGGCTGCGCTCGTCACCACAGAGGGCGCAAGGGCGGCATTCAAGGGCTTCGAACTAACACACGGCTGGGAAGAACTGTTCACGCAGACGGAGCGGACGCTCGCCGCGCGCGGCTGGCAACACAACTCCGAAGGCTGGCATGTGCAGGATGATCTGTTGCGCTTCGACGACCGGGAAGGTCGTCCGAACGCCGCTATCGTCAAAGGGACGCTGCTTGAGTCTTACGAGTTGGTCGTCAACGTGCGGCTTGAGCCTGAGCCTGCGCCCGGCAATGGGTGTTACGGTTTCTACCCGGCTTATGTCGTGGGCGCAGCAGAGCAGGAGCAGTTAATCACGGTCGAGCGAGAGGGCGGGGCAGAGGGCGAATGTGCGCTCGTCCTGCGCAGTTTGAGAGATGATTCGAACAGGGAAAGCTGGCCGCTCCCCGCATCGTTCGACCCGTCTGTGATGCAGCAGTTTCGCTTTCGCAAACAGGGCGGGCGTCTGGCGATATGGTGGGAAGCCGCGCCGCTCGGCGAAATCAGCACAACCACAGAGGCCACCGCCATCGGCCTCTACGCACAACGCGCCCGCGTCGCCTGCGACATGGTGCGCGTCACGGCTCTGAGAACAGTGACGAGTGACAAGTGACGCGCGACAAGTTGAAAAACAAAACTTGCCCCGACCACACTTGCTTTATCTCGTCACTTGTCACTTGTCACTTGTCACCGTCTTCTTATGACTGAATTGATACTGGGAACGAGGCCGGAAGATTTCATCTGGGCGAGCGGCGTAGAGGATTCGTTTGTGCCACAGGTGAAGGCGGGGCATCGCGCGCTCGACGAATACCAGTTGATGGGACATTACGAGCACTGGCGCGAAGACCTCGCGCTCGGGCGCGAACTGGGCGTGCGCGCTTTGCGCTGGGGCGTGCCCTGGTATCGTGTCGAGCCGGAGCCGGGCGTCTTCGATTGGCGTTGGACGGACGAAGTGCTGCCCTACATGATCGAAGAACTCGGCATCACGCCCATCGTCGATTTGATGCACTACGGCTGCCCGCTGTGGTTGAAGAAAGAGTTCATCAGTAAAGATTACGTCCGCGCCGTCTCGGCTTACGCCGCCGCCTTCGCGCGCCGCTACAAAGATTCCGTCAAGTGGTACACGCCTCTCAACGAGCCGCTCGTGAACGCCCTGATGTGCGGCAAGCGCGGGTTGTGGCCGCCATATCTTCGCGGCGACGTGGGCTACATCCGCATCATGCTGCAACTCGTGCGCGGCATCATCGCCACCGTCGAAGCGATCAAAGAGGTTGACCCGCTCTCGATCATGGTGCACGTCGAAGCGACCGGACTCAGCCGCGCCATCCGGCAGGATTTGGAATCGCTCGCGGCGGAAGAGCAGCGGCGCGGTTATCTCGCCTACGATCTTCTCGTCGGCAGCATCACGCACGATCACCCGCTCTTCCCGTGGCTCCTGCGCAGCGGCGCGAGCGTGGACATGCTCGACGAGATCGCGCGCCACAAAATCTCGCTCGACGTGCTCGGCATGAATTTCTACCCGCAGTGGTCAACGCAGCATCTCTACGTCGACCCCAAAGGGCGTCTCGCCTATCGCGCGCACGAGGAGGACGGCGTCGGCTTCGCAGCCGTCATCAACGATTACTATCAACGCTACAAAGCGCCCATCATCATCACGGAGACGAGCGCGTTCGGTTCGGAGGAACTGCGCTCGCGCTGGCTCAAGTCATCCGTCGAGGCCGTCAAATACTTACGCAGCCAGCGCATCCCCGTCGTGGGCTACACCTGGTTCCCGATGTTCACCATGATCGATTGGCGTTACCGTCACAGCCGCGCGCCACTCGAACACTTCCATCTCGAACTCGGCCTCTACCGGCTGAACAGCAAAGGCGACGCGTCCACCCCGGCGCAGGGGCGTTGGAGCGCAACCCCGCTCGTTGAACAGGTGCGCGCCTACATCACAGACTCCGTGTCCTCGGTCGGCGCGCTCGACCCCCGCGCGCTCGCGCCCGCCCTCAACACCGAAGCCTGCAAAGCGCACGCACGCACGCCGACGCCCCCTGACGCCGGTACGCCCGCGCCGGAACAGATGCCGCAGGGTTAGATCGAGAACGATTAGAGCGAATGGCTCTCGCCGTCGCAGGGGGCAAGCGCGCATCTCTCCCGCCTGCGCCGGA